>NZ_JBEGDO010000020.1:0-95669 GCF_051913525.1 Pseudomonas sp. PKS
CGGTGCGGTCGTAGCCGTCTTCGGCGAAGCGCTGTGCACCGGTGCGGTCGTAGCCATCTTCTGCGTAAGTTGCCGATTGGGTCTGGGCGGCGGCGAAGCTGTGGGCAGTGGTACGGTCGAAACCGTCTTCGGCGAACGCACCGGTAGCCAGTGCCGACAGAGCCAGGGTCAGGATCAGTTTGCTTTTCATGGTCGTTGCTCCAGTGAGATTCGCGGGTTGTTTGTTTCTATGGGTCCAATGCTACGCCGATTAATTTGATTAAAAAGCGCAAAAAATCACGCATAAAAATCGATTTAATCGATGTATTTGGGCGCACGTTCGCCTTTTAAAACGACTGAGAGGCCCGTGAGACAGGCGCTAGGGGCGGTGGCCTATCCACGGTTCAAGGATGCGGGAGGGGAATTAATCCCGAGTTAAATGAAACCTTCGATGAACGAACGCTTTTTTCATACATCCCCAACCGTTTTTTCAAAGACGCTCGCTCAGCATCGCGCCCACTCAACCCTGGAGCGGCAAACAATGAACAAACTTCCGCAAATCACCTTGGCCTTCTGGGTCATGAAGATCTGCGCCACCACTTTGGGCGAGACGGCGGGCGACCTGCTGTCGATGACCCTCAACATCGGCTATGCCATGAGCTCGCTGCTGTTGATCAGTGTGTTTCTGGTGACATTGCTCACCCAGCTTTACTCCCGTTCTTACAACCCCTGGCTCTACTGGCTGGTCATCCTATCCACCAGTACCGCGGGCACCACGATGTCCGACTTCATGGACCGTACCCTGGGCCTGGGCTATGCCGCGGGGTCGGCCATCCTGATCGGCATCCTGCTGCTGACGTTTGCCCTTTGGCGCCTGAGCGGAAACCCGCTGGACGTCACCCGCATCAAGAACCGAGGCGGCGAGCTGTTCTACTGGGTGGCAATCCTGTTTTCCAACACCCTCGGCACCGCACTGGGCGACTTCCTGGCGGACGACTCAGGCCTCGGTTTCGCCGGTGGCGCACTGTTGATCGGCAGCACTATCGGCCTGGTGGTGCTGGCCCGCTACTGGACCCGTATCCCAGGCGTGGTGCTGTTCTGGGTCGCATTCGTCCTGACCCGCCCATTCGGCGCGACCTTGGGCGACTTCCTGACCAAACCGCACGAAAAAGGTGGGATGGACTTCGGCACGGTGGGCTCTTCGGCAGTGCTCGGCGGTATCTTGCTGGTGCTGATCCTGATGGCGTCGTTCTACAACCGTGAACCGCGTCGGGAGTTGGAGGCTTCCTGACGGCTGGTACTGTCAGGGGCGTATGCGGCTCACCGCTCATCCGAACCATGAAAAAGGGGCGCTCCGTCAGCCGGAGCGCCCCTTTTCAATTACTGCGTGAGCAGGATCAGTCGGTGGTGATCCGCGAATGCTTGGCGGTGTCTTTCATGGTCGCGTAGACCAGCAGCGAGCAGGCGATGCAGCCGGTGACGTACCAGTAGAAGCCGGTTTCCATGCCATTGCTCTTGAACCACAGGGCCACGTACTCGGCAGTGCCACCGAAGATCGAGACGGTCAGGGCGTAGGGCAGGCCGACGCCCAGGGCGCGGATCTCGGTGGGGAACAGCTCGGCTTTGACCACGGCGTTGATGGAGGTGTAGCCACTGACGATGATCAGTGCCGCCATGATCAGGAAGAAGGCGCCCCACCAAGTCTGCACGGTGTGCAGGGTGCTGAGGATCGGTACGGTGAACAGGGTTCCGAGCACGCCGAAGGCGATCAGGATCGGACGACGACCGATCTTGTCGGAGAGTCCACCGATCACCGGTTGCAGGCACATGAACAGGAACAGAGTGGCCGCCGAGATGGTGGTCGAGTCGCTGATGCTCATGCCTACGGTGTTGACCAGGTACTTCTGCATGTAGGTGGTGTAGGTATAGAAGGCCAGGGTGCCGCCCATGGTCAGGCCGACCACGGTGAGCAGTTCCTTGGGATGGCGCAGCAGGGTGCGCATCAGGCTTTCCTTGGACTTTTCCTTCTTGGTGAAGGAGCTGGTCTCCTCCATGCCGCGACGCAGGTACAGGGCGACCACCGCGCACAGCGCGCCGATCACGAAGGGTACGCGCCAACCCCAGGCATACAGCTGTTCGGTGGTGAGCGTCTGTTGCAGGATGATCAGCACCGCCAGGGCGATGAGCTGGCCGGAGATCAGGGTCACGTACTGGAAGCTGGAGAAGAAGCCGCGGCGGTCCTTGCTGGCCATCTCGCTGAGGTAGGTGGCCGAGGTACCGTACTCACCGCCGACCGACAGGCCCTGCATCAGGCGCGCCAGGACCAGCAGGATCGGCGCGGCGACGCCGATGGTATCGTAGCCAGGGGTCAGGGCGATGACCAGGGAGCCTGCGCACATCAGCAGGACCGAGGCCATCAGTGCGGCCTTGCGGCCCTTGCGGTCGGCATACAGGCCCATCAGCCAGCCGCCGATAGGACGCATCAGAAAGCCCACGGCGAAGATGGCGGCGGTGTTGAGCAGTTGTGCGGTGGTGTCGCCGGCCGGGAAGAAGGCCTTGGCGAAGTACAGCGAGAATGCCGCATAGACGTACCAGTCGTACCATTCGACCATGTTGCCGATGGAGCCACTGAAGATCGATTTGAGACGGCTTGCGGTGGTTTTTTCCGCGGCGGGCGCAATGGCCGCCCCGGTGGGCAGGGTGCTGGCGTTATCCATCAGGGGATACCTTCTCGTTGTTTTTGTGGAGCGCGCAGGTCAGCGCTTGAGAAGGGTTTTGCAGAAGCTATGCCAAAGGAGTGCACCGCCAGGCCTGAATGCCCCATCGCGGCGCACGACTACCCCACAACCCGCGAATCCAAAGGCGCCTTTAGGCGCAACGTCGCCCGGCGATGGGCTGCGTAGCAGCGTCCTTCAATACACTCGATAAGCGGATTATTGCTCATCGGCCAAAATAGCTAGGCAAAAATCCGCTCACTCGCGCTCGAGAAAATCTTCCCGCACCAGCCCATGACGCTGCATCTTTTCATTGAGTGTCCGCCGAGGCAGTTGCAAGGCCTCCATCACGGCCTTGATCTCGCCTTTGTACTGTCGCAGCGCGGCGCGCAGGCACTGGGCCTCGAACGCCTCCATCTGGCCGGCGAGGGATTGTCCTTCGGCGCTGGCCTCGACGCTCGGCGCGCCCAGTCCCAGGGCGTGGCGCTCGGCAGCATTGGCCAGTTCGCGCACATTGCCTGGCCAGTCATGGGCCAGCAGTTGCGCCAACTGCCCACCGTTCACGGGCGGGGCCTTACGGCCTAGGCGCTCGGCGGCGGTGCGGACAAAGTGATCGAACAACAGGGGGATGTCCTCGCGCCGCTCGCGCAGTGGCGCCAGGCGCAGCTCGGCGACGTTCAGGCGGTACGCCAGGTCTTCGCGAAAGCGTCCGGCTCGGGCTTCTTCGAGCAGATCGGGTTTGGTGGCGGCGATGATGCGCAGGTCGACACTGATGCTCTGGTTGGCGCCCAGGCGCTCCAGCTTCTGCTCCTGGATCACCCGCAGCAGCTTGGCTTGCTGGGCCAGGGGCATGCTCTCGATCTCGTCGAGAAACACCGTCCCCCCATTGGCGTATTCCAGCTTGCCGATACGCTTGCCCTGGGCGCCGGTGAAGGCGCCACTCTCGTGGCCGAACAGCTCGGCCTCGAACAGAGTTTCAGGAATCGCCGCGCAGTTGAGGGCGACGAAGGGCTTGTCGGCGCGCGGGCCGAAGTCGTGCAGGCAGCGCGCCACGCGCTCCTTGCCGCTGCCGGTCTCGCCGCGGATCAGTACGTTGACCGGCAGGCAGGCCAGGTCCAGGACCTGCCGGCGCAGGGTCTGCAAGCCCTGGGACATGCCCAGCAAGGTGCCTTCAAGGCGCGCCTTCAGATCGGCCTGCTGGTGCAGGCGACGGTTCTCCAGCACCAGCTGGCGTTTCTCCAGGGCGCGGCGCAGGCTGCCGAGCAGGGTCTGCGGCGTAAAGGGCTTCTCCAGAAAGTCATAGGCGCCGTTGCGCATGGCCTCGACGGCCATGGGCACGTCGCCATGGCCGGTGAGCAGGATCACCGGCAGGTCAGGGTCCAGTGCTTGCAGCCGTTCGAGCAGTTGCAAGCCATCGAGGCCGGGCATGCGCACATCGCTGACGATCACGCCGGGGAAGTGTTCCGGCAACTGGGCCAGGCACTCTTCGGCGCGGGCGAACAGTTGCACGCTGAAGCCCGAAAGGCTCAGCCACTGCTGCACCGCAGTGCGGATGCTGGCTTCATCGTCGACGACGATTACCGAATTCAACATACAGGCTCCAGGTCGCGGGGCAGGGTAAGGCTCAGGCGGGCACCACCGGGCAGGTTCTCGGCCTGCAACTGGCCGCCGGCCTCGTGGACGATGCCATAGGAGATCGCCAGGCCCAGGCCGAGCCCTTCGCCAACCGGTTTGGTGGTGAAGAACGGATCGAAGATTCTGGCCAGGTCCGCCGGGGGGATACCGCCGCCGGAGTCGAGCACGCTCAGGCGCCAGTGGCCATCATCGGCCTCGATTCGGATCTCCAGGCGTTTGTAACGCTTGTCGGCCATGGCGTCGAGGGCATTGCGCAACAGGTTGATCAACACTTGCTCGAGGCGGATCGCATCGCCCCGGACCCACGCGGGACGTGCCAGGTACAACGCCACTTCGACGCCCTCGCCACGGATGCGGGCATCGAGCAGGTGTAACGCCTGGTCGACCACGGTGGCCAGGTCCAGGCGCTCGCGCAGCCCGCCGGGGCTGTTGCGGGCAAACGTCTTCAGATGGCCGGTCAGCGCCGCCATGCGCGTGAGCATCTGCTCCAGTGGTTCCAGGGCCTGGCGGGCTTCGTCGTAGCGGCCGTGGTCGAGCAGCAGGCGCAGGGTCTCGAGCTGCATGCGCTGGGTGGTCAGGGGCTGGTTGATTTCATGGGCCAGGGCCGCTGACATCTGCCCCAGGGCCGCAAGCTTGGCCGACTGCACCAGGCCCTCCTGGGCGGTGCGCAGCTCGCGGGTGCGCTCTTCGACCAGGCGCTTGAGTTCGTCGCGGCTGCGCTGACGCAGGCGTGCCAGGCGCAGACGCTGGCTGACGAACAGTGCGGCGAACACCAGGCTCAGCCAGATCGCCGCCGCGGTCAGCGCGGCGTTGCGTCCTTCGGCGCTGACCTGAGGCTTACGCAGCAGATGCAAAGTCCAGCCTTCTGCCTCCAGCGGCAGGCTTTCCCACAGGTATTCGGCGCTGCCGTCCGGGCCTTGCACACGGCTCAAGCGGCTGTTGGCGCCGAAGTCGGTCAGCACCTGATGCTGCAGGGGCACCAAGGGTTGCTTGTCGTACTGGCGGGTTTCGGCAAGCTCGGCACGGTCGGCGGAAGAAATCGGCTGTAGCTCGCGGTAGCGCCAGCCGTCCTGATTGGCGATGAAGGTGATGCCACGGGCATCGCTGACCAGCAGGATGTCGCTGCCCTGGCGCCATTCGCGCTCGAGTTCGGGGAACTCCAGCTTGACCACCATGGCGCCGAGGAAGCGTCCCTGTTCGTCGGTGACTGCGTTGGCCAGGAAGTAGCCTGGTACGCCACTGGTGACACCCACCGCGTAGAAGCGGCCGCTGCCGTGGCTGCGGGTCTGCTTGAAATAGGGGCGAAAGCCGTAGTTGGAGCCGACATAGGTGGTCGGCAGGCGCCAGTTGCTGGCCGCGATGGCCAGGCCCGTGCGATCGAGCAACTCCAGGGTGGAGGAGTTGGCGGCGCCGTTGATGCGTTCGAGCTTGCGGTTCAGGGCGTCCTGCACCGGTTCGGTGACCGGGCCACGCAAGGCCGCGATCAGCTCCGGGTCCAGCGCCAGTACGGCTGGCAGGGCACGGTAGCGCTCGATCAGGGTGTGCAGGGCATTGGCGTAGAGGGTCAGTTGCTGGCTGGCCCGGCGCGCGTCGGTCTCCATCGACTGGCGCTTGGCCTGGTGCATCGCCCAGCCAGCGCTGAGCGCGGTGCCGATGACAATCACCAGGACAATCAGCGCCAGGCGCAAGGTTCGGAAGGAAAATAGCATGCGGCTGATCCTTGGCCTGTGCTGTGTGTACGCAACGTTCGGGTTGGCCTTCGCACAGAGCAACACCAAACGAGCTGATTTGCAGGGAACCTGTGGGAGCGGATTTACCCGCGAATACGGCAGTCAGTTCACCTACGTATTTGCGGGGCAACCCGCGCCCACAGGGCTGCGCTCAGAGCGCAGCCCTGTGGGCGAACGTTGTCACAGCAACTCGAAGCTCTGCTGCTGCACGGCCTCGGAGTCGAGGCCGACCTGGACGTTGAACTGCCCAGGCTCTGCGACCCGTTGCAGTTGGCCATTGTAGAACTTCAGATCATCCTCGCTGATGCGGAAGGTCAAGGTGCGCGATTCGCCGGCCTTGAGCATCAGTTTCTGGAAGTTCTTCAGTTCCTTGACCGGGCGGCTCATGGACGCGCTGACATCCTGTACGTAGAGCTGGACCACGGTCTCGCCGTCGCGCTTGCCGGTGTTCTTCACCGTCACCTTGGCCTCCAGCGTGCCGCCACGCTTGAGCTGCTGGCTGCCCAGCGACAGGCCGGACAGTTCGAAGCTGCTGTAGCTCAGGCCATAGCCGAACGGGTAGAGCGGGCCGTTGGGCTCCTCGAAGTACTGCGAGGTGTAGTTGCCTGGCTTGCCCGGTGTGTATGGCCGGCCGATGCGCATGTGGTTGTAGTACATCGGAATCTGCCCGACCGAACGGGGGAAGGTGATGGCCAGTTTGCCGGACGGGTTGTAGTCGCCGAACAGCACATCGGCGATCGCGTTGCCGCCTTCGGTGCCGCTGAACCAGGTTTCCAGCAATGCGTCGGCCTGCTCACGCTCCCAGGCCAGCGACAGTGGGCGGCCGTTCATCAGCACCAGCACCAGCGGCTTGCCGGTGGCTTTCAGCGCCTTGATCAGGTCGCGCTGCACCGCCGGGATTTCCAGGGTGGTACGGCTGGAGGATTCGTGGGACATGCCGCGAGACTCGCCGACCACCGCCACCACCACGTCCGATTGTTTGGCGGCCTTGACCGCTTCGTCGATCAGCACGGCGGCCGGGCGCGGGTCGTCGACGATCTCGGGGGCTGCGAAGTTGAGGAAGTTCAGGTAGTCGAAGATGGCCTTGTCGCCGGTCACGTTCGAGCCTTTGGCGTAAAGCAGCTTGGCCTTGCCCTCCAAGGCGCGGCGCAGGCCTTCGCGCACGGTCACCGAGTGCTCCGGTTTGCCGTCGGCGGCCCAGCTGCCCATCATGTCGATCGGCGCGTCGGCCAGGGGGCCGATCAGGGCGATGGTGCCGGTTTTCTTAAGCGGCAGGGTCTGGTTGCGGTTTTCCAGCAGGACCAGGCTGCGGCGTGCCACGTCACGGGCGGCCTCGCGGTGCAGGCGGCTGTCGGCGTAGTAGTCCTTGACGTCGTTCTCGGCCTTGCCGATACGCACGTAGGGGTCCTTGAACAGGCCCATGTCGTACTTGGCGCCGAGCACTTCGCGCACAGCCTGGTTCAGCTCGGCCTGGGTCACTTCGCCGGACTTGAGCAGGCCGGGCAACTCTTCGCCGTAGAGCGTGTCGTTCATGCTCATGTCGATACCGGCCTTGATCGCCAGCTTGGCGGCCTCGCGGCCGTCCTGGGCCACGCCATGGCGGATCAGTTCCTGGATGGCGCCATGGTCGCTGATGGTCACACCCTTGAAGCCCCACTCTTTGCGCAGCAGGTCGTTCATCAGCCAAGTGTTGGAGGTCGCGGGCACGCCATTGATCGAGTTCAATGCCACCATCACGCCACCGGCGCCGGCCTCCAGGCTGGCGCGGTAGGGCGGCAGGTAGTCGTTGTACATCTTCGGCAGGCTCATATCGACCGTGTTGTAGTCGCGCCCGCCTTCCACCGCGCCGTAAAGGGCGAAGTGCTTGACGATGGCCATGATGCTGTCGGGCTCGGCCGGGCTGGTGCCCTGGAATGCCTTGACCATCACCTGGCCGATCTTCGAGGTGAGGTAGGTGTCCTCACCGAAGCCTTCGCTGGTGCGGCCCCAGCGTGGGTCGCGGGCGATATCGACCATCGGCCCGAAGGTCATGTCCAGGGAGTCGGCGGCCGCTTCGATCGCCGAGGTGCGGCCGACCTTGGCAACGGCGTCCATGTCCCAGGTCGCCGCCAGGCCCAGGCCGATCGGGAAAATGGTGCGCTCGCCATGGATGGTGTCGTAGGCGAAGAACATCGGGATCTTCAGGCGGCTGCGCATGGCGGCGTCCTGCATCGGCCGGTTCTCAGGGGCGGTGCGCGAGTTGAAGGTGCCGCCGATGCGTCCGGCGGCGATTTCTTCACGGATTTTCTCGCGGGGCATTTCCGGGCCGATGCTGATCAGGCGCAGCTGGCCGATCTTCTCGGCCTCGGTCATCTGGCCGATCAGGTGTTCGATGAACGCCTGCTTGTCCTGCAGTGGCGGTGCGGAGGTGGCGGCCAGGGCCGCCTGACTGGCAAGGCCCATGGCCAGGCCCAGCAAAGACAGTTTCATCATGAATTCCAGTGTCGTGGCCCCTGCCGTATCCAGGGGGATACGTGCACGGCCGGAGTTTTCTTGGCGGCTATTGTTGTACAGTTCGCCGGGCTTCACTTGGCTGATCGGCCCTGCCTGGTCCAATGCAGCGGCGGATTATGCCTTATATGGCGGGCATCATGAGATACACTTCCCGCCGACCGGCTGTCGGGACAACAACAATAAGAACGATCGAGAGACCCATGGCATGACTGTCTTCAACGAATACGAGCAGCGCCAGATTGCCGAGGCCATTGCCCGGGCCGAGCAACGTACCGATGCGGAGCTGGTGACCGTGCTGGCGCGCCGCGCGGATGATTACGCCTACCTGCCCCTGCTATGGGCCGCGCTGCTGGCTTTGGCCATACCGGGCCTGGCGCACATGGCCTTGGGGTGGCCGGATTTGCGCAGCCTGTTGGTGGTCCAGGTGTTGACGTTCGTCGGCCTGTGCCTGCTGCTGCGCAACCCGCGTCTGGCCAGCCGCCTGGTTCCCCGCCTGTTGCGTCAGCGCCGCGCCTCGGGCCTGGCGCGGCAACAGTTTCTCGAACTTAACCTGCAACACACTGCCGGTGCTACCGGTGTGCTGATCTTCGTCAGCGAGGCCGAGCGCCATGTGGAGATCCTGGTCGATGAGGGCATTGCCCGGCATCTGCCCGAGCAGCCGTGGGATGCCATCATCGCCCGCTTTACCGAGCAGGTGTGTCAGGGTCAGACCCTGCAGGGCTTCGTCGACTGCATCGAAGCCTGTGGCGAGCTGCTCAGCGAACACGTACCGCCGACCTTCGCGCGCAACGAGCTGCCCAATCGCCTGGTGATCCTGGACTGAGCCGCGTCCATCGATAAAGGCTTCGCGCAGGCCGGGCATCGACGTAAAATGCCGGCCATTGCGCGCTATGCGCCCCCCGCGATTCGAGGCACCCACTCCCCATGTCCGCCACTCCCTCCGCTACCCCCGCGCCGGATGCGCGTGCCCAGTTCCTGGCTTTGCTGGCCGATGCCTTGCAGGCCGGTACCCTGGCCAAGCTGGTGCTGGCGCGCCATGTCGGCGCCGACCAGACCCTTCAGCGGATCATCGCCAAGCCCTTGGTGGTCAAGGGTCAGCCCTGCCTGTCGCTGGTCTATCGCCACCAGACCCGTGACATCACCCGCAACCTGCCGCTGGAGCAAGCCCAGGCACTGGTGGCCGAGCTGTTGCCCGAGAGTTTTCGCAATGCCCACCTGTTCACCGCCGAGGGCGAGGTGCAGCTGGGTTTCAGCAAGAAAGGCAAGCCGATGCTTCAGCGTCATGTCGCCCAGCCTGCCCGTGAACAGGCGGCGGTTGCCCATGATCGGGAGAAGAAGCGCTACCTGGAGCTGTCGCGGCCGTTCTTGCGCGATCTGGGGGTGACCGATGCCCAGGGCGCGTTGATTCCGTCCATGTCGCGCAAGTGGAAGCAGATCAACAAGTTCATCGAAGTCTTCGACCATGCCTTGGCCAGCGCACCCTTGACCCCGGACCAGCCGCTACGGGTGGCGGATTTCGGTTCGGGCAAGGGCTACCTGACCTTCGCGATGCACGACTACCTGCGCAACAGCCTGGCGCGTGAAGCCCTAGTGACCGGTGTCGAGCTGCGCCAGGACATGGTCGACCTGTGCAACGCCGCTGCCACGCGGCTGGAGCACCCTGGCCTTGAGTTCCAGTGCGGCGACGTGCGCAGCGTGGTGCCCGAGGCCATCGAGGTGATGATCGCACTGCACGCCTGCGACATTGCCACCGACTACGCCATCCATACCGGCATCCGCTGCAACGCCGCGATCATCATGTGCTCGCCGTGCTGCCACAAGCAGATTCGCCCGCAACTGCACAGCCCAGGCCTACTCCAGCCGATGTTGCAGTACGGCCTGCACCTCGGCCAGCAGGCCGAGATGCTCACCGACAGCCTGCGCGCCCTGTACCTGGAGGCGTGCGGCTACGAGACCAAGGTGTTCGAGTTCATTTCGCTGGAGCACACCAACAAGAACAAGATGATCCTGGCTGTCAAGCGTCGGCAAGCGGGGGACAACACCGCATTGCTGGAGAAGATCGAGCAGCTCAAGGCGTTCTATGGCGTGAAGGAGCATTGCCTGGAGACGCTGTTGCGTCAGGATGGGTTGATCGCCGCTTGACCTGTTTTGGGCCGTGCAGCAGCCCAAGAACAGGTGGAGCATTCATCTGGGCCGGGCGTGCTCTGCCGGCCCCACGACCGCCAACGTCGGATTACCCAGCGGGTGGCTGGCGGCATCGAAGAAGTGCACGGCCGTTCCTGGCAGGTCGGCGAAGCGCTGCATGAAATGCTGCTTCTGATTGATGATCGACGCCTCGCTCAAGGGGCGGATGGCGATCGACAGGTGCGCGGGGCGGGCCTGGCGAATGGCCTCGAGCAGGTGCTGATCGCTGGCGTCCAGGTGCTGGCCGAACAGGCATAGGCCCTCACGTTCCCCGGCCAGTTGGCCCAACCCCCACGACAGGTAGTCCGAGGCGCGGATGGCGCGCAGTTTTTCTTCGCTGCGGCTCTCGTTGACGAACAGCGGCACTTCCCCCGGAATGTTCACGGCAAAGCCGTCGAGCAGCTCGGCGCATTCGGCGCTGCGCTGGCGGGTGGTGCCGTCGGGAAGTTTGAGCAGGTGCAGCCCGCCGTGCAGGTGAACGACGCGGGTGCCTTCGGTCGCGGTGCGGCGCACATCGAAGAAGCCTTGCTCGTCGAACAGCGGGGCGAAGCCTTCCGGCGCCTGATTGACAGCCCAAGGCAGGAGCAGGTCGTAATTGCTGGTGTAGACGTTGCGGTAGCTGCGCAGAGCCTGGTTGATCGTCGCCAAGGTGTCGCTCGGCACGCGCGTCCAGGGCAGGTGCACGGCGCGCGTGGCGTGGATCAGGGCTTCCTTGATCGAGTAGTAGCGGTTCAGTGGCGCGGTGGAGTTGATGGCCAGCGCGGCATTGGCACGTACCGTGGTGTTCAGGGTGCTGAGCACCGGCTCGAACAGCTCGGTACCCAGGGACTTGAACAGCGCCTGGTCGCTCACGCCCAAGGCTTTGTGACGAACCCGCTGGGCTTCCTCGAACAGCGAGAAATAGCCGAACGGCTTCCACACGGCACGGCTGGCGCCGTTGCCCACCAGCAGGGCGGTGCAAGGATGGCGGTCGTTGAGCGCCTGCCAGGAAGGCAGATGGGCATCGAGAGAGGGCATGGCAGGTCCGTTGGGCAAGGCGAGGAACGCGGGGGACTTTAGCATGCCGCAGCCTTGATGCGGGACGCGCGCCGCTCTTGCCTAGGCCAGACCTCCCAATTGCGCACCTGCACGTGACTGGGCCACGGACTGCTTACGGTTCGAGTGCAGGCTGTCGGTGTGTACGGTTGCGCCACACCCGATACGCCCGAATCCCTGCACGCACCGAGCCGAACAGCAGCTTTTCTTCCATTTCCCGCGCCATGCCTGAGCGCACCAGCATGCGCAGGAAGTTGCCACGGGCGCGGGCGATGGCGAAGTAGATACCTTGGGCTGCGAGGGTGTCGCGCACTTCGCGTAGGGCAGCGACGCCGCTGACGTCGATGCTGGTCACCGCCTCGGCGTCGAACAGTACGGCCTGGGGCTTGCTCTCACCTTGGACGGCGTCGAGCAGGCGCATCTTGAAGTAGTCGGCGTTGAAAAACAGGATCGCGTCGTCGAAGCGATACACCACAAGGCCCGGCACCGTCCGCGCTTCCGGGTGATGGCGAACGTCGACCTGGCCCTCGACGCCGGGCAGCCAGCCAAGGACGGCGTCGGTGGGCTGATAGATGCTGTACAGCAGGCGCAGGATGGCCAGGGTCACGGCGAAGATGATTCCCGGCAACACGCCCAGGCTGAGGACGCCGGCGGTGGTGAGCAGGCATAGCCAGAACTCGAAGCGGCTGAGCTTGTAGATCTTGCCCAGGGACTTCACATCGATCAGCCCCCAGCCGGCCATCAACAACACGGCGCCCAGGGCCGCCTGGGGAATCCACGCCATGGGAGCGGTGAAGAACAGCAGAATCAAGGCGATCACCAGCGCGGCGATGATGCCGACCAGTTGGCTCTTGCCTCCGACCATGTCGTTGACCGCCGTGCGCGAGTCGGCGCCGCTGATGGCAAAGCCCTGGGACATCCCCGCCGCCAGGTTGCTCACGCCGAGGGCGACGAACTCGTGGTTGGCATTGATCGCATAGCCGTGGCGGGCGGCAAAGCTGCGAGCGGTGAGCATCGCGCTGCAGAAACTGACGGTGGCGATGCCCAGGGCGTCGCGCAGCAGGCTCTTGGTTTCCGCCAAGGTGCTTTGCGGCCAGGCCAGCTCCGGAATGCCCGCCGGCACCGGCCCGAGAATGGCGACGCCGTAGCGGTCCAGGCCGAACAGGCCGGCCAGCAATGTAAACACCGCCACGGTCACCAGCGCTGCCGGCAGGCGGGGGTAGCGTTGCGGCAGCCAGACCAGCAGGCCCAGGCCGACCAGGCCGATGGTCAGGGTCAGCCAGTGGATCTCGCCCAGGCGCTGGAGGAAGTTGGCCAGGCTGAGGATGAAACCGTCGCCTTCGATCTTGAACCCCACCACCTTGCTCATCTGCCCGGCGATCAGGCTCAGGCCGATACCGTTGAGGTAGCCGATCAGGATGGGCCGCGAGAAGAAGCTGGCGATAAAGCCCGCCCGCGCAACGCCGGCGGCGATCAGCATTACACCGACCAGCACCGTGACGATCACCGAAAGCTCGGCGATGCGGTGCGGATCGCCCATGGCCAGTGGGGCGACGGCGCCGGCGATCATGGCACAGGTGGCGGCGTCCGGGCCGACCATGAGTTGGCGGGAGCTGCCGACCAGGGCATAGACGATCATCGGCAGCACGCAGGCGTATAGGCCGTACTGGGGTGGCAGGCCGACGATCTGGGCGTAGGCGATGGCAATGGGGATCTGGATCGCGGCCACCGAAAGGCCGGCCTGAAGGTCAGCGTGGAACCACTCACGGCGGTAGTGCAGGAGGTTGGCCAGGCCCGGTAGCCAGCGGGAGAGAAACATGCACGCGTCCTTGGAAATGTTTCGGGGTGCTGATCAGCATAAGTGTCCTGAGGCCGCTTCGCTTGCGAGCGGATTCCCACGGGCAGTATTCAAGCCGATCGGGCCGATGATGGCTATGGGCTAGGTCAAGGAAAGCGGGGGATTGGACAGCGCACGGAATCCCAGGAAGCTTGCGGAACCTGCGATGGGCCGCGTAGCAGTTTCTGGGTTGTCCAGGGGCAACGTAGATACGGACAGGCCAGCCTCGCGATTGGCGATGGGTGCTTGTGCATTGGATAAGGGCTGGATCGGCGCGGGCTGCGCCTGGAGGAAGGTGGAGCGGGTAGAGGGAATCGAACCCTCCTCAATAGCTTGGGAAGCTATAGTTTTACCAATAAACTATACCCGCTTCAGAGGCCGACATTTTTACCAGAACACGCCCGTCATGAGAAGCCCGGCCGTGCAAAAAGGCCTGTCGGCGACGTGTAGCCCGGGGCGCTACAAGGGCTAGACGTCGCCGAACCACTCAGATAGCCAGTGCATGCTGCCCCTGTACGTAGTGACTGCGTTGACGGGGCTGGCGCAGCGTCGGGTTGAGGAAGCCAAGCATCGCGGCCCGGGTGTCCTCGCACGCGCTCTTGTGCTCGATATCCAGGAAGTGACCGGCATCGCGGATCACGCTGAAATGGCTCTGGCCCACGTGCTGGCTGAAATGCCGCGCATCCTCGACGGTGGTGTACTCGTCACGGTCGCCGTTGATGAACAGCACCGGGATGTCGATGTTGCGCGCCGATTTCAGGGCTCGCTCCAGGTCGTGATCCAGCACCTGGTTGATGTGGAAGTGCATCTGCGCGTACTCATGGCTGTCCAGGCTGCTCACATGGCGGTAGTTAAAGCGCTTGAACAACGACGGCAGGTACTTGCCGATGGTGTCGTTGACCAGGTTGCCCACCTGGTAGCGGTCGCAGGCGGCCAGGTACTGGCAACCGCGCGCCAGGTAGTCGCGCATTGGCTCGTTGATGATCGGCGAGAACGAACTGACCACGGCCTTCTTCACCCGGCTCGGCTGGTGCGCCAGCGCCAGCAGGGCACAGGCACCGCCCCAGGAGAACGACATCACATGGTCGGCCTGGAAGTGCTCGATCAGCTCCAGGAGGATGTGCGCCTCGGTCTCCTTGGTGATCAGCCGTTCCTGATGGTTGTGCGGCTTGGACTTGCCGGCATAGGGCTGGTCGTACAGCACAACGTTGAAATGCGGGTGCAAGCTGCGCACCGTCTGGGCGAAAGAGGCCGTGGTGGCCAGCGATCCGTTGATCAGGATGATCGTCTTCTCTGCTGCTTCCGCGCGATAGAACTCCGTGTAAACCCGATACTGACCTTGGATATCAAGCACAGCGATTTCTGGCCTCATGTCATCGACTCCTGGCGCAAAAAGGGTATTCGCGTGACCTAGGGTGCACGTTGTTTATGACAGGTAGGCATACGCCTGGAAGAGAAACCGGGAGCCCTTGTGTCGATCCATGGCACGGTCGTCGACGGTATTTGTTCTAGGTGGGCGGTTTGCCGTGCCCCGGGGCATCGAGACCCTGGGTGACCGGCAAAAGGCGTCTTGGACTGCAATCGTGACTGGTAAGTCACATGCGGACCGACGAGTTTGATTCAAGCAGCAGGGTGGCGATCCCGCAAGTGCCTTTCAGGGGATGTCACGAGAAAAACAACGAGGTGAACCTGTCTATACCGCTCTATGCAGGGCCCCACCTATCGTGACGCTTCGAGGTTCAGACCGAGGCGATTTCTTCGGCCGTCAGTTCACGAAACTCACCCGGTGCCAAAGCAGGATCCAGGCCAATGCAGCCCATCCGCTCCCGGTGCAGCCCCACCACCTTGTTGTCGAAGTGCCCGAACATGCGCTTGACCTGGTGATAGCGGCCTTCGACGATTGCCAGCCGCGCCTGGCGCGGTCCGAGAATGTCCAGTTGCGCGGGGAGGGTGGTGAGGTCTTCGAAGGCGAAGTAGAAGCCTTCGCGGAACTTGGCCACGTAATGCTCGCCGATCTCGTCTTCAGTCTGGACGTGGTAGATCTTCGGCAGTTTGGTCTTGGGCTGGGTCAGACGACGCGACCATTGGCCGTCGTTGGTCAGGATCATCAGCCCGGTGGTGTTGTAGTCCAGGCGGCCGGCGATGTGTAGGTCTTCACGCAGTTCGGCCGGCAGCAGGTCGAGCACGGTAGGGTGTTGCGGATCCTGGGTGGCGCTGACGCAGCCGCTGGGCTTGTGCAACATGAGGTAGCGCGCCGGGCGACCGGCCTGGAGTATCTGCTCGTCCACTTCGACCCGGCTGAATTCGCGGACCTCCTGGCGAGGGTCGGTGGCAACCACGCCATCCACGCGCACGCGCCGTTGCACCAGCAGCAGGCGGACCTGCTGGCGGTTGTAGCAGGGCAGGTTGGCGAGAAAACGATCAAGACGCATGGCGGTGAGCGGTTCGAAAAAGTGGGCTAGCGGTTGGGCGCGGAGTGCGCGGCCTTGAGCTGCTCATCGACCTCGGCGCATCGAGGACACAGGCAAGCCTTGTTGCGCAATTCGTCGGGCAGCGCCTGGAGCACCGCCGGATCGATGGTGACGGTGAAACACCAGCAGGGCTGCGTGGCGAGGCGTGGGTCAGCCAGGCTGCACTGATTCAGGGCGCCACAGGCGGGGCAGCGCTGTTTGTCGTTCATGTCGGGTCCAGGCGTCTACGTGGAGGCATTCTACCGGTTATGGCGTCAGGGTGTTTCCGGCTGTCGGCAACCTGTTTCAATTTATTGCGAAAATGGCACTGCACCCGGGCGCAACTGTCTTATTCGGTGTCGATGAACGCATTGCCATCGATGCTCGCCAGCGCCGCTGTGTCGGGCACTCCCGCGGTCCAGGAGGCCGCCATGTACCCACGAATTCTGCTGATCGCCTTGTTGGCACTCCTTACCAGCGCCTGCGTCCCCTACTACGAGGACGGCGGCTACTACCGCTCGGACTACTACTCGCGCGACCGCGACTACTATCCGGGCTACTACCGTCAGGATCGTTACTACATCACCCAGCCGCGCTACTACCAGAGCGCGCCTCGCTACTATCAACCCGCACCTCGTTACTACCGCCCGGCGCCCACGCCCCACTACCGGCCTTACCCGGGGCATCAGGTGAACCAATGGCATGGCAATCCGCGCAACGACTATGGCAACCGTCATCGCTATGACTATGGGCGGGACCGGGACCGTCATGACTATCGCAACGACAATCGCCGGCCGCAGAACGACCGTTGGCATTCCAATGGTCGAGGCGACAACAATCGTCGTCATGACGGCAGGCAGGGGGATGACGGTCGTAACTGGCGACGTTGATCGCCGGGCCTGAGCCCGGTCTGCCTGTCGGAGCGGCGCTCACTCCAGATCAGCCAGGGGATGGCGCCCCTCCCAGACCTTGGCGAAATGCGCCTCGACCACCGCCGCTGGCACTTGGGCGATGTCCGGCCAGTGCCAGCGCGGCTGGTTGTCCTTTTCCAGCAAACGGGCACGCACCCCTTCACTGAACTCCGGGTGACGGCAGCAGTTCAGGCTCATGGTGAATTCCATTTGGAACACCTGGGCCAGCGACAGGTGCCTGGCCCGGCGGATCTGCTCCCACACCAGGTGCGCGGTCAGCGGACAGCCCTCGTGCAAGCGTCGGCCGGCTTCGGCCAGCAGCGGGTCGGCATGGCGGCTAAGATCGGATAACGCCCGCCAGGCGGCAGCAGGGTCGGCTACATCGAGCAGTTCATCGATCACTGCCCGGCGCGGTAACCACTGGGCTTCGGGCAGGTCGGCGCAGGCCCGGTGCTGTTCGGCCTTGAGCAGGCTGTTCAGTTGCAGGGCGGTCTGCTCCTGCCAGTTCAGTTGCAGCAGCTCCTCGATCAGGGCTTCTTGCTGATGCTCGCCCAGCAGGCGATCAGCCAGGCCAAGGTCCAAGGCATCGCGGGCGTTGATCGGCGCGCCAGTCAGCCCAAGGAACAGGCCGAGCTTGCCGGGCAGGCGGGCAAGGAACCAGCTGGCGCCGACGTCCGGATACAGCCCGATGCTGATTTCCGGCATGGCCAGCCGGCTGCTGGGGGTGACGATGCGGATGCCCGCGCCCTGCAGCAGGCCCATACCCCCGCCGAGCACGTGGCCATGCCCCCAGCACAGCAAGGGCTTGGGATAGGTGTGCAGGCGATAATCAAGCCGGTACTCCGCGGCGAAGAACGTGGCGGCCAGGGGCGGGACGCTGCCGGGGTGGTCGCGGCAGGCCTGGACCAGCGCCCGCACATCGCCGCCGGCACAGAACGCCTTGGGCCCGTTGCCGCGCAGCAGCACGCAGACGATGCCCGGGTCGCTGGCCCAGGCGCGCAGGCGCTCGTCGAGGACCTCGATCATAGGCAGGTTCAGGGCATTGAGCGCCTTGGGCGCATCCAGGGTGGCGATACCGATGCGTGCGCCATCGGCGCCGGTGAATACCTCGCATTGAATGGACATGGGCGACCTCGTGTAGTCATCGCACAAGTATGGACCCCACAGGCGATCATGACGGTCGTCGGTCGGATCGATTGACAAGGCCGGACGGCTTACCTAGTGTCGCGCCATTGTTTACGGATGGCCCCATGACTGACGACGATCGCATCAAACTCGAACCCGGCTGGAAGGCTGCGTTGCGCGCCGAGTTCGACCAACCCTACATGCACAAGCTGCGCGAGTTCCTGCGCGAGGAATATGCGGCTGGCAAAGAGATCTACCCGCCGGGGCCGCTGATCTTCAATGCGCTCAATTCCACGCCGTTGGACAAGGTGAAGGTGGTGATCCTCGGCCAGGACCCTTACCACGGGCCAGGCCAGGCCCATGGCCTGTGCTTCTCGGTGCAACCCGGCGTGCCGACGCCGCCGTCGTTGGTGAACATCTACAAAGAGCTGCACCGCGACCTCAACTTGCCCATCCCCAACCATGGCTACTTGCAAAGCTGGGCAGAGCAGGGTGTGTTGCTGCTCAACACCACCATGACCGTGCAGCGTGGTAACGCGGCCTCCCACGCCAACGCCGGCTGGCAGCCATTCACCGATCGGGTCATCCAGGTGGTCAGCGAGCAGTGCGAAAACGTGGTGTTCCTGTTGTGGGGCTCGCATGCTCAGAGCAAACAGAAGCTGATCGACGGCACTCGGCACCTGGTGCTCAAGTCGGTGCACCCGTCGCCGTTGTCGGCGTATCGGGGCTTCTTCGGATGCGGGCATTTCAGCCGAACCAACAGCTTCCTCGAGCAGCGTGGGCTGGCGCCGATCAACTGGGCGTTGCCGCCGCTCTGAAAAAACGTGTTGCCTTCTTCGCGGGAACCCTCCCACAGGGGCGGCGATAAGCCTTGTGGGAAGGGGTTTGCCCGCGAAGAAAACTGCACGCCGTCACGGTCGGTTCGTGTTCCAGCGCCGGAACAACGGCTCGGCCAGAAACAGCACGAACAGCAACCTCATCACCTGCAGCGCCGTCACCAGCGGTACCGACAGTTGCAAGGTCTCGGCCGTCAGGCTCATCTCGGCGATACCGCCGGGCATCATTCCCAGGGTCAGTGAGCGCAGGTCCAGCTGGGTCATCACACTCAACACCCAGGCCGCGCTGGCGGCGATCAACATGCACAGGAAGGTCGCCAGCAAGGTCCGCCCCAGGAAGGACGGAGCCCGGCGAAAGAACGCCCGGTTGAAGTGGCAGGCCAGGCCACTGCCGATCAGCCACTGTCCGATCTGGCTGGCGCCGGGCGGCAGGGTGATCTGCAGGTTGCCCGCCAGGCTCACGCAGGCGGTAATCAACAAGGGACCGAACAACCACGGGTTGGGCTGGCGCAGGCGCTGCCAGATCAACGCGGCCAACACGCCAAGCGGCGCGATCAGGGCTAGCCAGCCCCAACTGACGCTGCCTGCGTGGCTCAGCGGCAGACCATCGCCGAGCAAGAACTTGAACAGCGCCGGCACGCACAGCACCACTGCCAACACCCGCAGGCTCTGGGCCGCGGCCACCTGGCTGAGCACCGCGCCATTGCGCGCGCCCAGGTTGACCATCTCACCCGAGCCTCCCGGCATGCTGGCGAAGAACGCCGTGGCGCGGTCTTCGCCGGTGCGCCTGAGCAGCCAGACGCTGATCACCGCGGACAAGGTGGTGAACAGCGCCCCGAAGAAGATCAGACCAAAGTGGCTGGCCACCTGCTCGATGACCGCCGGGGTGAAGTGCAAACCGATGCCGATGCCAATGATCCACTGCCCGCACTTGCGGCCATTGGGAATTTCCGACAACTGCCAGGGTGTCAGGCAGCGCACCAGGATGATTGCCAGCAGCGAGCCGACCATCCACGGCAAAGGCCAGCCGACCTTGCTGGCGAGAAACCCGCCAGCAAGACCGACCAGCCCGGTAGCCCAGAACGGCGGCGACCGATCAGGCATCGGCCATCGCCCGACGCTGCAGGCTGCGTTTACGCCAACTGCGCAGCAGCGGCAGGGTCAGCATGCAGAGGGTCAGCACCCACACGGACATGCTGATCGGGCTCGACCAGAGGATGCCCAGCTCACCGTTGGAGATCGACAGTGCGCGGCGCAGGTTCTGCTCCATCAGCCCGCCCAGGATGAAGCCGAGCAGAATCGGCGACAGCGGGAAGTCCAGCTTGCGCAGGATGTAGCCCATGATGCCGATGCCGACCATCAGGAACAGATCGAAGGTGGTCGCATGCACGGCGTACACGCCGATCCCGGTGATGATGGCGATCACCGGTACCAGGGCCCAGTTCGGCACGGCGAGGATGCGGGTGAAGATGCGGATCATCGGAATGTTCAGGATCACCAGCATGATGTTGGCGATGAACAGCGAGGCGATCAGCCCCCAGACGATGTCAGGTTGCTGTTCGAACAGCAGCGGGCCTGGGGTGATGTTGTACAGGGTCAGTGCACCGATCATCACGGCGGTGGTGCCTGAGCCCGGCACGCCCAGGGTCAGCATGGGCACCAGGGCGCCGCAGCAGGAGGCGCCGATGGCGGTTTCCGGGGCGGCCAGGCCGCGGGCATCGCCCTTGCCGAACTTGCCCTTGTCGCCGGCGATGCGTTTCTCGGTCATGTAGGCCACGGCGCTGGCCAGGGTCGCGCCGGCGCCGGGCAGTACGCCCATGACAAAGCCCAGCAGGCCGCAGCGCAGGTTGACGATGAACACCGAGGCGGCTTCCTTGAGGTTGAACAGCATGCGCCCGGTGGCCTTGACCGCTTCGTGGCCGTGGTGGGTCTTTTCCAGCAGCAGCAAGATCTCGCTGATGGAGAACAGGCCCAGTACCAGCACCACGAATTGGATGCCATCGGCCAGGTGTACGCTGTCACCGGTAAAGCGGTACACGCCGCTGTTGGCGTCGATGCCGACGCTGGACAGGAACAGGCCGATCAGCGCGGCGATGAAGGTCTTCAGCGGTTTGTCGCCGGCCATGCCGCCCAAGGCGACGATGGCGAACACCATCAGCACGAAGTACTCCGCGGGCCCGAAGGCGATCGCCCATTTCGCCAGCAGCGGGGCGAACAGCACCATGCCGCAGGTGGCGATGAACGCGCCGATGAACGAGCTCCACGCCGACAGCGACAAGGCTACGCCGGCCAGGCCCTGGCGGGCCATGGGGTAGCCGTCGAGGGTGGTCATCACAGTGGAGGCTTCGCCGGGAATGTTCAGCAGGATCGAGCTGATCCGCCCGCCATACTCGCAGCCCAGGTAGACCGCGGCCAGCAGGATCAGCGCCGACTCAGGCGGCAGGCCCAGGGCGAAGGCGATGGGGATCAGCAGTGCCACGCCGTTGATCGGCCCAAGGCCCGGCAGCAGGCCGACCACGGTGCCGATGAGGGTGCCAGTCAGGGCGGTGACCAGGTTGTACGGGCTCAGGGCGACGCCGAAGCCCTGGCCCAGGTAGCTCAAGGTATCCATGTGTCAGTTCTCCAGTACATCCAGCAGGCCGAGGGGCAGAGGTACATCCATCACGCGGTCGAACAGCCAGTAGAGCAGCAGGCTCATGGCGCCCACCACGACCAGGCTGTGCAGCCAACGCCCGCCATACAGGCGTGCCATAGGCACGCCGACGAGCACGGCGCTGAGGATGAAGCCGAGCGACTCGAACGTGCTGGCGAACACGATCAGCAGGCCGATGCAGGCGCCGATCTTGACCAGGGTTTCGCGGTCCAGCGGTGGCTCGTCGTCCTTGTGCACGATGGGTGTTGGGCGAAAGGCCAGATAGAGCAGTGCCACGCCCATCAGGCCGAGCATCAGCAGGGGGTAGGCGCGTGGGCCTACAGGTTCGTAGGAAAACGCGGCCTGATACGGCCAGGCCATCACAGCCAGGACCGCGCACACCGCCAGCAGTGCCAGGGCGAAAATGCGTTGCAGGATCATGAAGGAATCCTCGGTAATGTTCGGGACGACGCGCACCCTGTGGGAGCGGGTTTACCCGCGAAAGCGCCAGTCGTCACAGCAGCGACGTCTGATCTGACGCATTCGCGGGTGAACCCGCTCCCACAAGGACGTGCAGCGTTCTTGTTACTGAATCAGGCCGAATTCCCGGGCCAGGGCCTTGTAGTCGGCGACCTGCTTCTTCACGTAGGTGTCCAGCTCCTGCCCGGTCATGGCGAACGGGAACAGCTCGCGCTGGTCACGCAGCTTGGCGAAGTCCTCGGAGGCCAGCAGCTTGTCGAACGAGGCTTTCCACCAGGCGTAGTCCTCGTCGCTGACCTTTGGCCCCAGGTAGAAGCCACGTACCACCGGCCAGACGATGTCGTAGCCTTGTTCCTTGGCGGTGGGGATGTCTTTCATTTCCGGCTCGTCCAGGCGGTTTTCGGAGAACACCGCGAGGATGCGCATGTTGCCGCTCTGGATGTGCGGCATGGAGTCCGAGATGTCGGTGGAGCCGACCTGGATATGCCCGCCGAGCAGGGCCGTGGCGATTTCACCGCCGCCTTCCAGGGCCACGTAGCGAAGGTCGCGCGGGTTGATGCCGGCAGCCTTGGCGATCAGGGCGGTCTGCATCCAGTCCTGGCTACCGACGGTGCCGCCGGAGCCGATGACCACTTTGCTCGGGTCTTTCTTCAGCGCTGCGACCAGATCATCGAGGGTCTTGTAGGGCGAATCGCTCTTCACGGCAATGGCGCCATAGCTGGTGCCGACGGCTGCCAGCCATTTCACGGCGTTCTCGTCGAAGCGCCCGAACTTGCCCTGGGCCAAGTTGAGCAGGGAGCCGCTGGACCAGGCCACCAAGGTACCGGCATCGGCCGGGCGCTGGGCGACCACGGCGTTGTAGGCCACCGCGCCGACGCCGCCGGGCATGTAGGTCACGCGCATGGGCTTGGAGAGGATCTTCTCGTTGACCAGGGCGCTTTGCACCAGTTTGCAGGTCAGGTCGAAGCCGCCACCGGGCGAGGCGGGGGCGATGCATTCGGGGCGTTTCGGTTCAGCGGCCAGGGCGTTGCCAGCCAGCAGCAGGCAACCGGTAGCCAGGACGAGGCGGCGCAGTGAAAAGGTCATCGTCTATCTCCGTGAGCGTTGTTGTTATGGGTTACCACAGAGCCACGCTGTAGCTCACCAGCAGCCTGACTTCGTCGGCGTCGCGGGCGAAGTTGGAGCGGAAGGTGGCGTTGCGCAGGCGAACGGCGACGTCCTTCAACGGGCCGCTTTGTACCACGTACTTGAACTCGGTGTTGCGTTCCCACTCCTTGCCCTCGCCACCGTCGGCACGGCTGACGTTGTCACCGCTGATGTAGCGGGTCATGAAGGTCAGACCGGGGATGCCCAGGGCAGCGAAGTTGTAGTCGTAGCGTGCTTGCCAGGAGCGCTCGTCGGCGCCGGCGAAGTCGTTGATCTGGACGAAGTTGACCAGGTACGGGTCGGCGCCATCGACATAGGGGAAGGCGCTGTCGCCGGACAGGTGCTGGTAGGCAGCGCTGACCTTGTGGCCGCCCAAGGCATAGCTGAGCATGCCGTTGACGGTGGTGTTGTCGATGTTGCCGGCCTTGGCCTGGCCCGCATCGTCACTCACTGCCAGGCGCAGGTCGGCACCGAAGGTGCCCGGGCCCCACGGCTGGGTGGCGACCATGCCGATGAAATGCTGACGGTAGATGTCGTCGAGTTCGGCGAAGTGGTAGCTGCCGGTGATGCGGTCGGTGAACTGGTAATCCAGCCCGGCCAGGTCGAAGTTGTCGGCGCTGAAGGTGCCGCCGAAACGGCCGTTCTTGTTGTTGAGGGCGAGGTCTTCCCAGTTGGTGTCGTTGCGGTCCTTGGCTTTTTCCAGGCGCCCGCCGGTGAACGTCAGGCCCTTGAGCTCCTTGGAGGTGAGCAGGCCGCCCTCGAAGGTCTGCGGCAGGATACGCCCGTCGTTGGGCTGCAGGGTCGGCAGTTCCGGGATCAGGGTACCGACCTTGAGCTCTGTGTTGGAGACCTTGATCTTGCCGGTCAGGCCGAGCTTGGAGTATTCGTCGGCGGCCTTGCCGTCATCATGGGTCGGCAGCAGGCCGGTGTCGGTGCGGTCTGGGCTGGAGTCGAGCTTGATGCCGAGCATGCCCAGCGCGTCCAGGCCGAACCCTACGGTGCCGTCGGTGTAGCCGGACTCGAAGTTGAGCATGAAGCCCTGGGCCCATTCGTCGCGCTTGGACTGCTGGTCGCTGGTGCCATCGCGAAAGTCACGGTTGAAGTACATGTTGCGGGTTTCGAAGGTGGCCGTGCTGTCTTCGAAGAAGGCGGCCTGGCTCAGCGGGGCGACACCGGCTAGCGCAAGGGCGCTGGCGATGGCGGACGGGCGTGCGGACAGGGAACGGGTAGGCGCGAACGCCTGCGGCTGCGTGGACAGCATCGTCGGGAGACTCCGTTTATTGTTCTTATCGGGCGCACCTTGCTGGTGCTTTTTTTCGGCGCGCGGGGCGACCGTGGTGCGATGCTAGGTAATGAACCTTTCGCTAACCTTTCAGAGTGAAAGGTTTGCCGCGAGGGCTTCACAGGCCCCCCGACGGCGGTACACTCCGCGCCAAAGCCCCACCCGAGCAGGGAGAATCCGATGCGAGTGTTGCTGGTCGAAGACCACCTGCAACTGGCCGAAAGCGTGGCCCTGGCCCTCAAAAGCCAAGGTCTGACCGTGGATGTGCTGCACGATGGCGTGGCCGCCGACCTGGCCCTGGCCAGCGAGGACTATGCGGTGGCAGTGCTCGATGTCGGCCTGCCGCGCATGGACGGCTTCGAAGTGCTGGCGCGCCTGCGTGGCCGTGGCAAGACGCTGCCGGTGCTGATGCTCACCGCGCGCAGCGACGTCAAGGATCGGGTCCATGGCCTGAACCTGGGCGCCGATGACTACCTGGCCAAACCCTTCGAGCTGACCGAGCTGGAAGCGCGGGTCAAGGCACTGCTGCGCCGCAGCGTGCTCGGCGGCGAGCGCCAGCAGCGGTGCGGGCCGCTGGTCTATGATCTGGACACCCGCCGCTTCACCCTGGGTGACGACGCCCTGACTCTGACCCAGCGCGAGCAAAGCGTGCTCGAAGCCCTGATCGCCCGCCCGGGCCGAGTGATGAGCAAGGAGCAACTGGCGGCCCAGGTATTTGGCCTGGACGAAGAGGCCAGCCCCGATGCCATCGAGATCTACATCCATCGGCTACGCAAGAAGCTCGATGGCCATCCAGTGGCTATCGTCACGTTCCGCGGCCTGGGTTATTTGCTCGAGCACCGCGATGCGTGACAACGGCAGCCTGCGTGGGCGTTTGCTGGGCAATTTGGCGCTGCTGTTGGTGGTGCTGATGCTCGCCAGCGGCCTGAGCGCCTACTGGAACGGCCGCGAGGCCGCCGACACCGCCTACGATCGCACGCTGTTGGCCTCGGCACGGACCATCGCTGCGGGCCTGTCGCAGCGCGACGGGACCCTGAGCGCGGATGTGCCCTACGTGGCCCTGGATACCTTTGCCTACGACAGCGCCGGGCGTATCTACTACCAAGTGCTGGATATTCATCAGCGGCTGATTTCCGGCTACGAGAACCTCCCGCCTCCGCCGCCGGGCACCCCGCGCACCGACGACTATCCGGCCTTGGCGCGTTTCTACAACGCCACCTACCAGGGCCAGGATGTGCGCGTGGTCAGCTTGCTCAAGCCGGTCAGCGAACCGAACATGAACGGCATGGCCGAAATCCGCGTGGCCGAGACCGAGGAGGCGCGGGTGCGCATGGCCCGGGGTCTGATGACCGATACCTTGCTGCGCCTGGGCATGCTGGCGCTGGGGGCGCTCATGATGGTCTGGTTCGCCGTGAGCGCAGCCCTGCGACCGCTGGAGCGGCTGCGCACGGCGGTCGAAGAGCGCCAGCCTGATGACTTGCGTTCCCTGCCGGTGGTTCAGGTACAGCGAGAACTCGGGCCCTTGGTGCGCGCCTTGAACCACTTCACCGAGCGGCTGCGCGGACAGTTCGAGCGCCAGGCGCAGTTCATCGCCGACGCCGCCCATGAGTTGCGCACGCCGTTGGCCGCGCTCAAGGCGCGGCTCGAGCTGGGCTTGCGCTCCCAGGAGCCGGAGCAGTGGCGACAAACCCTCGAAGCCGCTACTCAAGGGACCGACCGTCTGACTCACCTGGCCAACCAGTTGTTGTCCCTGGCGCGGGTGGAAAATGGAGCCCGGGCGATTGCCGAAGGGGGGGCCCAGCGCTTGGACCTGTGCCAACTGACGCGTGAGCTCGGCATGGCCATGGCGCCCCTGGCCCATGCCCGGGGCGTGGCCCTGGCGCTGGAGGCCGAGGCGCCGGTATGGCTCAAAGGCGAGCCGACCCTGCTCAACGAGCTGCTCAGCAACCTGGTGGACAATGCCCTGGCCCATACGCCCAAGGGCGGCAACGTGATCCTGCGCGTGATGGCCCCGGCCATGCTCGAAGTGGAGGATGACGGGCCGGGTATTCCCGAGTCTGAGCGCGAGCGCGTGTTCGAGCGCTTCTATCGACGCAGCGCCCAGGGCACAGGCCTGGGGCTGGCGATCGTCGGCGAAATCTGCCGCGCGCACCTGGCGCAGATCAGTCTGCATGATGGCGAGAAGGGTGGGTTGCGCGTGCGGGTGAGTTTTATCGCCGATTGAGTGCGCCTCTCAGGGCTGGCACATCGCTGTTCTAGAGGGGGCTGTGGGAACACCTGTCCTGTGTTGCCTGCGCCGGCCTATTCGCGGGTAAACCCGCTCCCACGGGGTTGGCGGTGATCCTTTTGGGGCGGGTGTTTTGCTTAGCGCAGCATGCTGCGGGCATCGAGCAGGTCGGCGACATCCAGCTCGGTCCCGTAGGGCAGCCCGAGGTGCTGGTAGGCCGGCAAGGCCGCCAGGGGGCGGCTGCGGGTCCGGTGGCTGAGGTGGCGGGCGACCTGCACGATGTCGATGTAGTCGATGCTGTCGGTGCGTCGATCCAGGTCCTGCACTTGGCTGGGCAGGTTGACCAGTTGCTCGGGAAACTCCCAGGCCTTGAGAATCTTGTCGCCCAGCACCGGCTGGATCTGCTCGATCACATAGTGCAAGCACACCGGGTCCGAAAGCAGTTCGTTGTGCTCTTCGGCGTAGATCAGCACCGGCAGTGCACCGATCTGGTAGACCAGGCCCCCCAGGGTGGCCTGGTCCGGCTTGAGCTGGGTGTAGCGGCGGCACAATTCATAGCTGATTCCCGCCACTTCAAGGCTGTTGGCCCAGATATCACGCAGTTTTTGTTCAACGGCCGGTGAGCGGGCGTGGAAGATCTGCTCGATTACCAGACCGATCGCCAAGTTGCAGCTGTAGTTGATACCCAGGCGGGTGATGGCGGTGTGCAGGTCGGTGACCTCCACTGCCGCACGCAACAACGGGCTGTTGACCACTTTGATCAGGCGCGCCGAGAGGGCGGCGTCGCGGCCGATCACCTTGCTCAAGGCGGCGACGCTGATCTCGCTATCTTCCGCGGCCTCGCGGATGCTCAAGGCAACTTCCGGAAGGGTCGGCAGGACCAGGTCGTCCTTGTCGATGGCTGCGAGCAATTGTGCTTGAACCGTCTCGGCCAGCTTGTTCATCTAACTTCTCTACCGCAGTGGTGGTGCGGCCCCGCAGGGCGGCGGGGCAGGCTGGTCAGCGCAGGATTTCCCGGTCGCGGTCCAGTTCGTAGGGCAGGTCCAGCAGTGTCAGGTGCGGGCCTTCGAGGCTACCCAGGTGCAGGTTGTCGTCTGCCACGGCTTCGGCACTGAGCACTGCGAGCAGTTCGCAGCCGTCACCTGTACTGGCGGCGATGACCACTTCGCCCACCGACGAGCCGTGGGTGGGCGAGAAGACCTCGGCGCCAGGGGCGGGCACGTCCTGCTGGGCCAGGGCCAGTCGGTACTGACGGCGCTTGAGCTTACCCAGGTATTGCATGCGCGCGACGATCTCTTGGCCGGTGTAGCAGCCTTTCTTGAAGCTCACGCCATCGACCGCCTGCAGATTGATCATCTGCGGGATGAACAGCTCACGGGTAGGGCCCATGACCTGGCCGATGCCGGCACGGATCTGGCCCAGCAGCCAGTCGTTGAGGCTGCCTTCGGCCAGATGGGCGGCCAGGGTCTGGCGTACGGTGTCTGCCTGCGCGGCAGGAGCCCAGAGCTCCACGCGGCCGGTGCTGACGCCAATCGCGATCAGGCCGTCGTGGCGTACCGTGGCGCCGGCTTCGGCCGGCGTGGTCAAGCCCAGCGCTTTAAGCGCGGCATCGCCTTGCGTCAGGCCGAAGCGGACCCAGGCGGCGCTCTCATCGGTCAAGGTGGCCTTGGAGAAGACCGCGTACTTCTTGAGGTCGGCCAGTTGCGCGTCGAGCAGCTCACTGGCCATGGCCAGCAGGTAGCCGTTGCCTTCCGGGAGAATGCGGAAGCTCGACTGCATGCGGCCCTTGACCATGCACCGGGCGCCGAGGCTCGCGTGCTCCTGGCTGAGGTAGTTGATGTTGCAGGTCAGCTGGCCTTGCAGGAACTTGCCGGCATCGGAGCCGCGGACGGCGAGGATGCCCTCGTGGGACAGGGGACAGAAGAAAGCGGAATCGGCCATGGGTCATCGCGGTTGCTTGAGACTGGCGGCCATCATAGAACGCCGGTAACAAAATAGGTAGGTGACTAGACCAACGCCTTGTGCCCCCGCGAGCGCCCCGCTGTATACTGGCGGCCCATTCGAGGAGGGCCCCATGGTCGAACAAACTGAACTCAACCGGCTTTTCTGGCACAGCCGCCGCGGCATGCTGGAACTGGACGTACTGCTGGTGCCATTCACCCAGGAGGTCTATCCCACCCTGAGCGAAGCGGACCGCGAGCTGTACCGTCGCCTGCTGACCTGCGAAGACCAGGACATGTTCGGCTGGTTCATGGAGCGCACCGAGTCCGAGGACCCTGAGCTGCAACGCATGGTTCGCATCATCCTGGACCGTGTCCAGCCCAAGTGAGCATTTCGAGTGCCGCTGGCAAGGCTCGCGCCTGCTGCTGGCGGCATACCTGACCTGCCAGGTGCTTGCGCTCTGGGCCATGATCGTGAGCACGCAGCCCTGGTGGTTGAGCGTTCCCCTCGTCCTTGCTTGCCTTGCCCACGCTTGCTGGGCCATTCCCCGTCGTATCCTGCTGACCCATCCCGAGGCCATCACCGGTCTGCGTCGTGATGCGACCGGCTGGCGGCTGTTCAGCCGTGCCAGAGGGTGGCAGCAGGTGAGGTTGTGTCGGGATAGCGTGGCGTTGCCAAGTCTGGTTGTGCTGCGCTTCGTCAGGCCAGGGCGCTGGTTTGGCGAGAGCCAGTGCGTACCGCGGGATGCCCTGGATGCCGATCAGCATCGGCGCCTGCGCGTGAGATTGAAGTTCAGCCGCAGGCGCTGGGCAGAGGTTTCGGCGCAATAGCCCGCTCCCACAGGCGTCGCATGGTTCTGTGGGAGCGGGTTTACCCGCGAACAGGACACCGCGTCAGTTCAGACCGGGCTGAGGATGGTGTCCTTGGCCTCGGGCAGCATTCCCGGGTAATCCAGGGTGTAATGCAGTCCGCGGCTTTCCTTGCGCTGCATCGCCGAGCGGATCATCAGTTCCGCGACCTGGGCCAGGTTGCGAAGTTCGATCAGGTCGCGGCTGACCTTGTAGTTGCTGTAGAACTCGTCGATCTCGTCGAGCAGCAGGCGCACGCGATGCTCGGCTCGCTGCAGGCGTTTGCTGGTGCGCACGATACCGACGTAGTCCCACATGAAGCGCCGCAGTTCGTCCCAGTTGTGCGCAATGATCACATCCTCGTCCGAGTCGGTGACCTGGCTTGCGTCCCAGCAGGGCAGGGCGGTCGGAGCCTGCACTTCGTCCAGGTGCGCCTCGATGTCGGCGGCAGCGGCACGGCCATAGACGAAGCATTCGAGCAACGAATTGCTGGCCATGCGGTTGGCGCCGTGCAGGCCGGTGAAGCTGGTCTCGCCGATGGCGTACAGGCCGGGCACATCGGTATGGCCGCGATCATCGACCATCACGCCGCCGCAGGTGTAATGGGCGGCCGGGACCACCGGAATCGCCTGGCGGGTGATGTCGATACCGAAGGCCAGGCAGCGCTCGTAGACGGTGGGGAAGTGGTTCTTGATGAAATCGGCTGGCTTGTGGCTGATGTCCAGATAGACACAGTCCACGCCCAGACGCTTCATTTCGTGGTCGATGGCGCGGGCGACGATATCCCGGGGCGCGAGCTCCTCGCGGGGGTCGAAGCGCGGCATGAAGCGTTCGCCATTGGGCAGGCGCAGTAGGGCGCCTTCGCCGCGCAGGGCCTCGGTGATCAGGAAACTCTTGGCCTGTGGGTGGTACAGGCACGTGGGATGGAACTGGTTGAATTCCAGGTTGGCCACTCGACAGCCGGCGCGCCAGGCCATGGCGATACCATCGCCGCAGGCTCCGTCGGGGTTGCTGGTATAGAGGTAGACCTTGGCCGCGCCGCCGGTGGCCAGCACGGTGAAGCGCGCACCGAAGGTGTCGACTTCGCCGGTATTGCGATCCAGCACATAGGCGCCCAGGCAACGCTCGCCCGACAGGCCCAGGCGACGCTCGGTGATCAGGTCGACCGCCACGCGCTGCTCCAGCAGCTCGATGTTCGGCCGCTGGCGTGCTTGGTTCAGCAAGGCGGTGAAGATCGCCGCGCCCGTTGCATCGGCGGCGTGGATGATGCGTCGGTGGCTGTGACCACCTTCACGGGTCAGGTGGAACTCGAAGCCGCCGTCATCGACGCTGTAATGCTCGTCGCGGGTGAAGGGCACCCCTTGTTCGATCAACCACTCGATGGCTTCGCGGCTGTGCTCGACGGTGAAGCGTACGGCATCTTCATGGCACAGGCCGCCGCCGGCATTGAGCGTGTCCTCGACATGGGACTGGACGGTATCGGTGTTGTCCAGGACCGCGGCAACGCCGCCCTGGGCCCAGAAGGTCGAACCATTGGCCAGGTCGCCCTTGCTCAGCACGGCGATGCGCAAGTGACTTGGAAGGTTCAGTGCCAGGCTGAGGCCAGCGGCGCCGCTGCCGATCACCAGGACATCGTGTTGGAATTGTTGGCTCATGTCTTGACACTAGTAATCTTGGGAAGGGGAGCGGCACAATAGTCATGCGCAGATGGCATTGTGAAACTATCGTTAAGCCTGTCCGGCTGCCTTTATAGCAGCCACAGGTGTCTGATTTCCAATGGCATCTGCACCGGTGTGGTGATCTTTATGGGAACTTTCCGATACTCGTGGAAATCCTAAGAAGGCTGCCCGCACGCCACCAAATGCCACGGCGACGTATGGCGGTAGCTCTTTCGGGCTGACACCTGCGTATTCGAGATCAGATTATCGACGCAGCCGGCCGTGACCGCGCTGCGTCTTTCGTGCGAGCCGACCAAGGGCCGCAGGAAACTTGCTTGGAGGGGAGAACTTTTGCGCAAAGGCCGAGTCTATGGTTGCAAGCCTGAACGATGGCTGTTGCAACGCTCCTTCGAGACCACTGAGGAGTGTTCATGCTAACCCAGGAAGAGGATCAGCAGCTTGTCGAGCGCGTGCAGCGCGGTGACAGGCGAGCGTTCGATCTGTTGGTGCTGAAGTATCAGCACAAGATTCTCGGGTTGATCGTGCGGTTCGTACACGACACCCACGAGGCCCAGGATGTGGCGCAGGAGGCTTTCATCAAGGCCTACCGGGCGCTGGGAAATTTTCGCGGTGACAGTGCTTTCTATACCTGGCTGTACCGCATCGCCATCAATACGGCGAAGAACTACCTGGTGTCCCGCGGAAGACGGCCACCAGACAGTGATGTGAGCTCCGAGGATGCGGAGTTTTACGACGGCGATCATGGCCTCAAGGATCTCGAGTCTCCAGAGCGCGCGTTGTTGCGGGATGAAATCGAAGGCACCGTCCATCGCACCATCCAGCAACTGCCCGAGGACCTGCGCACGGCATTGACCCTACGTGAGTTCGACGGACTGAGTTACGAAGACATTGCCAGTGTCATGCAATGTCCGGTAGGTACCGTGCGCTCTCGAATTTTCCGCGCTCGGGAGGCCATTGATAAAGCCCTGCAGCCTTTGTTGCAGGAAACCTGAGACAGCGGCGACAGCCAAGAGAGGAACCGCCATGAGTCGTGAAGCTTTGCAGGAATCGCTGTCCGCGGTGATGGATAACGAAGCGGACGAACTTGAACTGCGTCGCGTGTTGAACGCCGTCGACGATCCTGAAACCCGTGCCACCTGGTCCCGCTATCAGGTAGCGCGTGCAGCGATGCACAACGAACTGGTACTGCCCAAGCTCGATATCGCCTCGGCGGTTTCCGCAGCGCTGGCCGACGAAGCCGTACCTGCCAAGGTCAAGCAAGGCCCATGGCGCACCATTGGTCGCCTGGCTGTAGCCGCCTCGGTGACCGTTGCCGTGCTGGCTGGCGTGCGCCTGTACAACCAGGACGAAATCACCGGTGCCGAACTCGCTGCCCAGCAACCTGTTCAGCAAGGCCTGAGCGTGCCACAAGCACAGGGCCCCGCCGTTTTGGCAGGCTATAGTGAGAGCAGTGAACAACCGACCGGGCCGATGGCCAACGGCGTGCTGCAGAACCAAGCCGGCTGGGATCAGCGTCTGCCAGGGTATCTGCGCCAGCATGCCCAGGAATCTGCGCTCAAGGGTACTGAGACCGCTCTGCCCTATGCACGCGCCGCCAGCCTGGAAAACCGTTAAGTAAGGAGGATCATGCGCGCGCTACCTCTCCTGACGCTTCTGCTTGGCAGTTGCATGATGGTGCCGGCATTGGCGGCTAACTCCTCGCCTGAGGCGAGCGAGTGGCTGAACAAGCTGGCACAGGCCGAGCGAGAACAGAGTTACCAGGGTTCCTTCGTCTACGAACGCAATGGCAGCTTCTCCTCACACGATATCTGGCACCGCGTCCAGGACGGCAAGGTCAGCGAGCGTTTGTTGCAGCTCGATGGGGCGACCCAGGAAATCGTGCGGGTCGATGGCAAGGTCCAATGCGTCAGTGGCTCCCTGGTCAGCCGCGTAGGCGCCCCGCCGGACTCCGCGCCCCGTGTGCTCGATCCTCTCAAACTGATGAGCTGGTACGATCTGAGCGTTGCAGGCAAGTCTCGGGTTGCCGGGCGCGATGCCGTGATCGTGACGCTCACGCCGCGAGACCAGCACCGCTACGCCTTCGAACTGCACTTGGATCGCCGCACTGGCCTGCCCCTGCGCTCGTTGATGATCAACGACAAGGGCCAGTTGCTCGAGCGCTTCCAGATGACCCGCCTGGATACCGACGATCTACCCAGCGATGAAGATCTGCTCGCCAGTGCTTCGTGCAAGCCGGTCGAGCGTGTCGCCGCCGCGCATTCCGACGCCGCCTCTGCCTGGCGTTCGGACTGGTTGCCGCCAGGCTTCGAACTGATCAACAGCTCCGTGCGCCGTGACCCGGTGCGTGACAGCATGGTCAGCAGCCTCATGTACGATGATGGCCTGGCACGCTTCTCGGTGTTCCTCGAGCCAGTCAGCGACGATGCCGGGCCGGATACCCGTGCGCAGTTGGGGCCTACCGTCGCCGTGTCGCGTCGTCTCAACACGCCCAAGGGCAAGGTCATGGTCACCGTGGTTGGCGAGATTCCACTGGGAACCGCCGAGCGTGTCGCCCTGTCCATGCGGGCCCAGGACGCCCAGGCGCGTCAGTGATAGCGCGCCTTCCTACGTCTCGTAGGGCATGTGTCTGACATGAAATTAAAGCATTGTCATTTGCAATCCCTTCGTAAATTTTCTATAGGTCAGGCTTCTCGGGGTCTGGCCTTTCTTGCTTGTGCAAAGGCCTCACTTTGTTAACTACGCTCGTTGTGACGGGAGCCGTATGTCAATACCACGCTTGAAATCCTACCTATCGATGTTCGCCGCCGTGCTGATGCTTGGCCAGGTGCTCACCGCCCAGGCCGAGGAAGCCCTGCCGGACTTCACCACCCTGGTCGAGCAGGCCTCGCCTGCCGTGGTGAACATCAGCACCAAGCAGAAGCTGCCGGACCGCCGTGTCGCCGCCGGGCAGATGCCGGACCTGGAAGGCCTGCCGCCGATGTTCCGCGAGTTCTTCGAGCGCAACATGCCGCAAGCGCCGCGCTCGCCCCGTGGCGACCGTCAACGGGAAGCCCAGTCACTCGGTTCTGGCTTCATCATCTCCAGCGATGGTTATGTACTGACCAACAACCATGTGGTCGCCGACGCCGATGAGATCATCGTGCGTCTGTCCGACCGCAGCGAGCTGCAGGCCAAGCTGGTCGGTACCGATCCGCGTACAGACGTGGCCTTGCTCAAGGTCGAAGGCAAGAACCTGCCGACCGTCAAGCTCGGCGACTCCGAAAAGCTCAAGGTCGGCGAATGGGTGCTGGCAATCGGATCGCCGTTCGGCTTCGACCATTCGGTGACCAAGGGCATTGTCAGCGCCAAGGGGCGGACCCTGCCCAACGACACCTATGTGCCGTTCATCCAGACCGACGTGGCGATCAACCCGGGTAACTCCGGAGGCCCGCTGTTCAACATGAAAGGCGAGGTGGTAGGCATTAACTCGCAGATCTTCACCCGTTCCGGTGGCTTCATGGGCCTGTCGTTCGCCATCCCGATCGATGTGGCGCTGGATGTTTCCAACCAGTTGAAGAAGGACGGCAAGGTCAGCCGCGGCTGGCTTGGCGTGGTGATCCAGGAGGTCAACAAGGACCTGGCTGAATCCTTCGGCCTGGACAAACCAGCCGGTGCCCTGGTCGCCCAGGTGCTCGAGGACGGCCCGGCAGCCAAGGGCGGCCTGCAGGTGGGTGACGTGATCCTGAGCATGAACGGCCAGCCGATCATCATGTCGGCCGACCTGCCGCACCTGGTCGGCAGCCTCAAGGATGGCGACAAGGCCCGTCTGGAGATCATCCGCAACGGCAAGCGCCAAAACCTGGACATCACCATCGGCGCGCTGCCCGAGGATGATGCGGACATCGGTACCGGCGGTGGGTCTGGCGCGGAGCGCAACAGCAATCGCCTGGGCGTTTCCGTGGCTGACCTGACCGCCGAGCAGAAAAAGTCCCTGGAGCTCAAGGGCGGCGTGGTCATCAAGGAGGTCCAGGATGGTCCGGCGGCATTGATCGGCCTGCGTCCGGGCGATGTCATCAGTCACCTGAACAACCAGGCGATCGCTTCGGCTAAGCAGTTCACCGAAATTGCCAAGGATTTGCCGAAGAATCGTTCGGTGTCCATGCGTGTGCTGCGTCAGGGCCGAGCCAGCTTCATTACCTTCAAGTTGGCGGAATAATCTGCGCATTGCATAGGAAAGGGCAGCTTCGGCTGCCCTTTTTCATGAAATATTCCTCCGTCGACACTTGCCCAGGGGGGCGGGCAGCCCGGATGCGCGCAATTCGGGGCTCCCAAAGGGCCGCGCCCGTTACCATGTCGCTTGATCTGGAATCTCCCATATCCCTGCGGCTTAAGGTACAATTCCCGGCTATTTTTCGGCGGGCGTCCGGCTCGCAGCCTTTTCGAGTGTTGACCCGTGAGTGATTTGAGTCATATCCGCAATTTCTCCATCATCGCCCACATCGACCATGGCAAGTCGACGCTGGCCGACCGTTTCATCCAGATGTGCGGTGGCCTGTCGGCACGCGAAATGGAAGCCCAGGTCCTCGACTCCATGGACCTGGAGCGTGAGCGCGGGATCACCATCAAGGCCCACAGCGTCACGCTGAGCTACAAGGCCCAGGACGGCAAGGTCTACCAGCTGAACTTCATCGATACCCCCGGCCACGTCGACTTCACCTATGAAGTCAGCCGTTCCCTGGCCGCGTGCGAAGGCGCGCTGCTGGTCGTGGACGCCGGTCAAGGTGTCGAAGCCCAGTCCGTGGCCAACTGCTACACCGCCATCGAGCAGGGCCTGGAGGTCATGCCGGTCCTGAACAAGATGGACCTGCCCCAGGCCGACCCGGACCGCGTCAAGGACGAGATCGAGAAAATCATCGGCATCGACGCCACCGACGCCGTGGCGTGCAGCGCCAAGAGCGGCATGGGCGTCGATGAGGTCCTCGAGCGTCTGGTGCAGACCATCCCAGCCCCGGAAGGCGAGCTCGATGCGCCTTTGCAGGCACTGATCATCGACTCCTGGTTCGACAACTACCTGGGCGTCGTCTCCTTGGTCCGCGTGCGTCACGGCCGGGTCAAGAAGGGTGACAAGATCCTGGTCAAGTCGACTGGCAAGGTGCACCTGGTCGACAGCGTCGGTGTCTTTACCCCGAAACACACCCAGACCGCCGACCTCAAGGCGGGCGAGGTGGGCTTCATCATCGCCAGCATCAAAGACATTCACGGTGCACCGGTCGGTGACACCCTGACCCTGTCCTCGACCCCTGAGGTCGAAGTGCTGCCAGGCTTCAAGAAGATCCAGCCGCAGGTTTATGCCGGCCTGTTCCCCGTCAGTTCCGACGATTTCGAAGATTTCCGCGACGCGCTGTCGAAGTTGACCCTGAACGACTCCTCTCTGCAATACCTGCCGGAAAGCTCCGACGCCCTGGGCTTCGGCTTCCGTTGCGGCTTCCTCGGCATGTTGCACATGGAGATCATCCAGGAGCGCCTGGAGCGCGAATACGACCTGGACCTGATCACCACCGCGCCGAGCGTGATCTACGAGCTCGTGCTCAAGACCGGCGAGACCATCTACGTCGACAACCCATCCAAGCTACCGGATGTTTCGGCGGTTCAGGACTTCCGTGAGCCGATCGTCACCGCGACCATCCTCGTGCCTCAGGAGCACCTGGGTAACGTCATCACCCTGTGCATCGAGAAGCGTGGCGTGCAGCGCGACATGCAGTTCCTCGGCAGCCAGGTGCAGGTGCGCTACGACCTGCCGATGAACGAAGTGGTGCTGGACTTCTTCGATAAACTCAAGTCCACCAGCCGCGGTTACGCTTCGCTGGACTATCATTTCGATCGCTACCAGTCGGCCAACCTGGTCAAGCTGGACGTGCTGATCAACGGCGACAAGGTAGACGCCCTGGCGCTGATCGTTCACCGCGACAATGCCCACTACAAGGGTCGTGCGCTGACTGAGAAGATGAAGGAACTGATCCCTCGGCAGATGTTCGATGTGGCGATCCAGGCAGCCATCGGTGGCCAGATCGTCGCTCGTACTACCGTCAAGGCGCTCAGAAAGAACGTACTGGCCAAGTGCTACGGCGGTGACGTAAGCCGTAAGAAGAAGCTGCTGGAGAAGCAGAAGGCCGGTAAGAAACGCATGAAGCAGGTCGGCAACGTGGAGATCCCACAGGAAGCCTTCCTCGCCGTGCTCAGGTTGGATAGCTAGGTCCTATGTCGCTAAATTTCCCGCTGTTGCTAGTCATCGCCGTAGCTGTCTGCGGCCTGTTGGGCTTGATCGACCTGCTGTTCCTGGCTCCGCGCCGGCGAGCGGCGGTCGCCAACTACCAGGGCAGCGTCAGCCAGCCCGAGATGGCAGTGCTCGAGCGCCTGAACAAGGAGCCGTTGCTCGTCGAGTACGGCAAGTCGTTCTTCCCGGTGCTGTTCATCGTGCTGGTGTTGCGTTCGTTCCTGGTCGAGCCGTTCCAGATCCCATCGGGATCGATGAAACCGACTCTGGAAGTGGGCGATTTCATCTTGGTGAACAAGTTCTCCTACGGTATTCGCCTGCCGGTGATCGACAAGAAAGTCATCGAGGTGGGTGACCCGCAGCGCGGCGACGTGATGGTGTTCCGCTACCCAAGCGACCCGAATGTCAACTACATCAAGCGTGTGGTCGGTCTGCCGGGCGATCAGGTGCGCTACACCAGCGACAAGCGTCTGTACGTCAACGGTCAGTTGGTCGCCGAGCAGTTGGTCGGTACCGAGCCAGGCACCCTGGGCAGTGCCCAGCTGTACAAGGAAAAACTCGGCGAGGCCGAGCACCTGATCCGCAAGGAAATGAGCCGCTATCGCATGCCGCCGGACCAGCAATGGACCGTTCCGGCTGGCCATTACTTCATGATGGGTGACAACCGCGACAACTCCAACGACAGCCGCTACTGGGACGATCCGAACATTCCGAAGGAACTGCACGGTATGGTTCCGGATCGCAACATTGTCGGCAAGGCCTTCGCGGTCTGGATGAGCTGGCCGGAGCCCAAGCTCAGCCACTTCCCCAACCTGTCGCGGGTTGGCCTGATCCATTGATACCCAACGGCGCTGTCTGACAGACAGCGCCGAATGCATTTCTGACATAGGCTGTGTTCTCAGGGATCGAGAGATTCCGCCGCCCACAAGGTGGTGGGCCACAGCCAAACAGTCTTTCAGGATGTTGATTTGAACAACGCGTTGAACAATCCACGGGTGGCCCCATGAGTGCTTCCCTCGCGCGCCTGGAGCGCAAGCTCGGCTATACCTTCAAGAACCAGGACCAGATGCTCCTGGCCCTGACCCATCGCAGCTATGCCGGGCGCAACAACGAGCGCCTGGAGTTTCTGGGCGATGCCATCCTCAACTTCGTGGCCGGCGAAGCGCTGTTCGAGCGTTTTCCGCAGGCCCGCGAAGGCCAGCTCTCGCGCCTGCGCGCCCGGCTGGTCAAAGGCGAGACCCTGGCCCGCCTGGCCCGGGGCTTCGATCTGGGCGAATACCTGCGCTTGGGCTCGGGTGAGCTCAAGAGCGGCGGCTTCCGGCGGGAGTCGATCCTGGCCGATGCCCTCGAAGCGCTGATCGGGGCGATCTACCTGGACGCCGACATGGAGACCGCACGCGAGCGCATCCTGGCCTGGCTGGCCGGTGAGTTCGATGGGCTGACCCTGGTCGACACCAACAAAGACCCCAAGACCCGTCTGCAGGAGTTCCTGCAGTCGCGTGCCTGCGAACTGCCACGCTATGAAGTGGTGGACATCCAGGGCGAACCGCACTGCCGTACCTTCTTCGTCGAATGCGAGGTGGTGCTGCTGAACAACAAGAGCCGTGGCCAGGGCGTGAGCCGGCGTATCGCCGAGCAGGTCGCCGCTGCCGCTGCATTGATCGCCCTTGGCGTGGAGAATGGCAATGACTGAGAACACTTCGACCCGTTGCGGCTATGTCGCGATCGTCGGTCGTCCCAACGTGGGCAAGTCCACGCTGCTCAACCACATCCTCGGCCAAAAGCTGGCGATCACCTCGCGCAAGCCGCAGACCACCCGGCACAACATGCTCGGTATCAAGACCGAGGGCGACGTGCAGGCGATCTACGTCGACACGCCCGGTATGCACAAGGCCAACGACAAGGCCTTGAACCGCTACATGAACCGCAACGCATCGGCCGCCCTGAAGGACGTCGATGTGGTCATCTTCGTGGTCGACCGGACCCGCTGGACCGACGAGGACCAACTGGTGCTCGAGCGTGTGCAGTACGTGAGCGGCCCGGTGATCCTGGCGGTCAACAAGACCGACCGCATGGACGAGAAAGCCGAGCTGATTCCGCACTTGCAGTGGCTGCAGCAGCAGTTGCCCAATGCCGAGATCGTGCCGATTTCCGCCCAGCAAGGACACAACCTCGAAGCCCTCGAGGCGTTGATCGCCAAGCACCTGCCCGAGAACGAGCATTTCTTCCCGGAAGACCAGATCACCGACCGCAGCAGCCGCTTCCTGGCCGCGGAGCTGGTGCGCGAAAAGATCATGCGCCAGCTCGGTGCGGAGCTTCCATACCAGATCACCGTGGAGATCGAGGAGTTCAAGCAGCAGGGCCATGTACTGCATATCCATGCGTTGATCCTGGTCGAGCGTGACGGTCAGAAGAAGATCATCATTGGCGACAAGGGCGAGCGCATCAAGCGCATCGGCTCGGACGCGCGCAAGGATATGGAAGTGCTGTTCGACGCCAAGGTCATGCTCAACCTGTGGGTCAAGGTCAAAGGCGGCTGGTCCGACGATGAGCGCGCCCTGCGCTCGCTGGGCTACGGCGACCTGTAACCTCTCCAGCCAACAGACAGCTGGCTCGTACCCTGTGGGAGCGGGTTCATCTTCGACTGTGACAGTGGATTCACTGATGCATTCGAAGGTGAGCCTGCTCCCACAGGCACATTCAACCCCCAGAGATTGCTGATGGAACAACCCGCCGGCCAGCCGGCCTACGTGCTTCACAGCCGTGCCTACAAGGAAACCAGCGCGCTGGTGGACTTCCTTACGCCCCAAGGCCGTGTACGTGCGGTGCTGCGCCGTGCCCGGGGCAAGGGCGGCAGTCTGGTCCGGCCGTTCGTGGAGCTGGAGGTGGAACTGCGTGGGCGAGGGGAGCTGAAGAACGTGGGTCGCCTGGACGGTGTCGGCATCGGCGGCTGGCTGCATGGCGATGCCTTGTTCAGCGGGCTGTACCTCAATGAGCTGCTGATGCGCCTGCTGCCTGCGGAGGCGCCGCATCCTGCGTTGTTCGAGCACTACACCTTGACGCTGCAGGCCCTGGCCGCCGGTCGGCCCCTGGAGCCGCTGCTGCGTGCCTTCGAGTGGCGCCTGTTGGACGAGTTGGGTTATGCCTTTGCCCTGACCCACGATATCAACGACGAGCCCATCGACACCCAAGGCCTGTATCGCCTGCAGGTCGATGCGGGCCTGGAGCGGGTTTACCTGGCGCAGCCTGGGTTGTTCACCGGGGCAGAGCTGCTGGCGCTGGCCGAGGCCGATTGGCAAGCCCCGGGTGCGTTGCTCGCTGCCAAGCGCCTGATGCGCCAGGCCCTGGCGGTGCACCTGGGGCCGAAGCCGCTGGTGAGTCGGGAACTGTTTCGCAAGCGTTGAGCACATCGTATGCTGTTGGGCTCAACTTTCAGGAGAGCCCTTTCGTGACTCACAGCAACCGCATGCTTCTTGGCGTCAACATCGACCACGTGGCGACCCTTCGCCAGGCCCGGGGCACCCGTTACCCAGACCCGGTCAAGGCCGCGCTGGATGCCGAGGAAGCGGGCGCCGACGGTATCACCGTGCACCTGCGCGAAGACCGCCGGCATATCCAGGAGCGCGACGTGCTGCTGCTCAAGGACGTGCTGCAGACCCGCATGAACTTCGAAATGGGCATCACCGAAGAAATGATGGCCTTCGCCGAGAAGATCCGCCCGGCGCATATCTGCCTGGTGCCTGAAACCCGCCAGGAACTGACGACCGAGGGTGGCCTGGACGTCGCCGGCCAGGAGGAGCGGATCAAGGCTGCGGTGGAGCGTCTGTCGCGCACAGGGGCTGAAGTGTCGCTGTTCATCGATCCGGACGCACGTCAGATCGAAGCCTCGCGCCGTGTCGGTGCCCCGGCGATCGAACTGCACACCGGCCGCTATGCCGATGCCGAAACCCCGACCGAGGTGGCCGAAGAGCTGCAGCGGATCATTGACGGCGTGGCCGTGGGGGTTGGGCAGGGGCTGATCGTCAATGCCGGCCATGGCCTGCACTACCACAACGTCGAGGCGGTGGCGGCGATCAAGGGTATCAACGAACTGAATATCGGCCATGCACTGGTGGCCCATGCGCTGTTCGTCGGTTTCAAGGCGGCGGTGGCCGAGATGAAGGCGCTGATCGTAGCGGCTTCTCGCTGATTTTCGCGCGGTTGGAGCGGCTTCTTCGCGGGTAAACCCGCACCCACAGGTGCTGCAGAACTCCCAATGGCAGCGCTATCGCTGTGGGAGTCGGTTCACCCGCGAAGATCCGATTCATGCACCCGTTATTCCGCTCGGAATACCAAGGTGAAGCGGGTAGGGCCAGCAGGCGTACTGCTGGCCTCGACCCGTCCCCCATGCAATTGCATGATCGACTTCACGATCGCCAGTCCCAACCCTGTCCCACCCTCCAGCCGCGAACGTCCGCATCCTGCGCGGTAAAAGCGTTCGAACAGATGCGGCAAATGGCTCTCGGCTATGCCAGGTCCTGGGTTCCTCACTCCTAGGTGTATCTCATCGCCCTGGCGCTCGATCAGGACCGTCACCACCTGGTTCTCCGGGCTGTGGCGGATGGCATTGCTCAACAGGTTGGACAGCGCCCGCTGGAACATCAGGCGATCGGCCATGGCCGTTCCCCAACCCTGCAGATGCAGTTCGATCCCCTTGAGCTCGGCGCTGACGGCGAACAGTTCGCAGACCCGCTGCGCTTCCTGGGCCAGGGCCAGTGGCCCGAACAGGACCTGGGCCTGGGGTTGGCTGACCTGGGCGAGAAACAACATGTCGTTGATGATGCGGTTGAGGCGGGTCAACTCCTCGACACTGTCTTCCAGTGCTTCCCGATAGTGGGTGCCGTCTCGGTCTCGGGCCAGGGTGACCTGGGCCTTGCCCATCAGATTACCGATGGGCGTGCGCAGCTCATGGGCCAGATCATCGGAGAATTGCGAGAGTTGGCGTACACCCTGGTCCAGGCGATCGAGCATGACATTGATGGCCTTGGCCAGCTCGGCCAGTTCCAACGGCAAGCCTGTGTCGGGAAGGCGGTGCTCAAGATCCTGGGCCGAGACGCGCCCGGCGATCCGGCGAAAGTGGCGTAAAGGGCGCAATCCCATTTGCATCAGCTTCCAGGCACTGAGGCCGATCAGTACCAGCAACAGAGGTAGGGCCAGCAAGGTCGAGTTCAGGTAGGCCTGGAGCAGGGCGTTATCGTCGGCGCGATTGAGCGACATCATCACCCGAACGGTGGTGTCGTCGCGCAGGCGCATCAGGCGGGTGGCGGTGAGGATCTGGTTATCGGCACTGTCGCGCCACTCGTGGAAGCTCAGCCGGTCGCCGACCGGCAGCGCGTTCAGGCGGGCCTCCAGTGCAGGGCCCAGGCTCAGCAGCGAGGGGTGACGACCGTCGAGTGCCAGGATGCTCAGGCTCAGGTTGTCATGGCCCATGATCACATCGAGCAAGGGATGGGCGCGGCGGGCCAGATCCTCGTTGCGTAGATCGACGCGCAGGTTGTGTTCGATCTGCAGCATCTTACGGTCCAGGTCCTTGCGGGCCCGACTGTCCAGCTCGTGCTGCAGAGCGAACACGGCCAGGCAAGCCAGCAGCAGCACCAGCGCGGCGCCCATCAGGGTCACCGACAGCCCGAGACGCAGGGACAGGCTGGCAGGTTTCATGGCCTGGCCTCGAGCACGTAGCCCACGCCGCGCAGGGTGTGGATCAGTTTGTCGTCGAACGGGTCGTCGATCTTGGCCCGCAGGCGGCGGATCGACACCTCCACCACATTGGTGTCGCAATCGAAATTCATGTCCCAGACCCGCGAGATGATCTGCGTGCGCGACAGCACTTCGCCGCTCTGGCGCATCAACAGGTGCAGCAGGGCGAACTCCTTGGCGGTCAGGTCGATGCGCCGGCCTGCGCGGTAGGCGCGGTGGCGGCCAGGGTCCAGTTCCAGGTCGGCGACGCGTAGGGTGCTTGGTTGCAAATGCTGGTCGTTACGCCGCAGAAGGCTGCGGATTCGGGCCAGCAATTCCGGGAACTCGAAGGGCTTGAGCAGATAGTCGTCGGCGCCCAAGTCCAGGCCTTTGACCCGGTCGTCCAGGCGGCCATGGGCCGTAAGCATCATGATCCGCGTGGCCGATTCGCTGCGCAGGCGTTGCAGTACGCCCCAGCCGTCCAGGCCGGGCAGGTTGACGTCGAGGATCACCAGGTCATAGGCCTGCTGGCGGGCCAAGTGCAGCCCATCGATACCGGTAGGGGCGCAGTCGACCACGTAGCCGTTCTCGCGCAGGCCCTGTTGCAGGTAATCAGCGGTACGCAGTTCGTCTTCGATGATCAGTAGGCGCATGGGAAAGCTCGGTGTAATGAAAGGCGGCGATTCTCGACCCTGTAGCAAGATCAGGGTCAAGGCTGCCGATGTTACGGGATGCAACCGAGCGGAAACCTTGAATAACGGATTTGTAATGGGCGGGAAATGTGGCTGAAAGGCGTTGTGCAGGCCTGTGCCGAAGCGGCGCCCAAGTCTTGCAACACTGTAATGTCCGGCTCACCTTGGCGTTAGCTACGCCTCGCTACGATGGCCTCGAATGACTGGTTATCACGAGGCAAACACGATGAACCTGACCCAATACCTGTTGTTGGCCGTACTCGCCCTGGGCAGTTCCGGGGCTATGGCCGAAGGCGGCGCCGAGCGTTCCAGGCAGTTCTGGGAGGCGTTCCGGCAAGACCAGCAGCGCCTGCATGGCGACAAAGAGCAAGCCGTGGTAGCGCGTGAGCGCAAGGCGGACGAGAAGGCCCGCGAATTGGCCAAGGATTGACGTGTAGCCGCCTTCGCAGTCGCTCCTCTGACGAAGGCGAGTCTGGCGCCCCTGCTGGGGCGCCTTTTTTATTTGCGTGCCAGCAAGGTGGCGCGACGTGGAGCTGGGAGGCCCTCGATGGTGCGGCTGTGATCGTTCGGGTCGAGGAAGTCTGCCAGCGACTGGTAGCGCATCCAGTCGGTACTGCGCTGCTCGTCCACAGTGGTGACACTGACATCGACGCAACGCACGTCGCTGAACCCGGCACGGCACAGCCAGCGCTCCAGGGCCGGTACCGACGGCAGGAACCATACGTTGCGCATCTGCGCGTAGCGATCCTCGGGCACCAGCACCTGGTGTTCGTCCCCCTCGATGACCAGGGTCTCCAGCACCAGCTCGCCACCTTTGACCAGGCAGTCCTTGAGCGCCAGCAGGTGCTCGATGGGAGAGCGGCGGTGGTAGAACACGCCCATGGAGAACACGGTGTCGAAGCCTTCGAGGTTCGCTGGCAGCTCCTCCAGGGCGAAGGGCAGGTGCCAGGCGGGAAGCTCGGGCAGGTATTTCTGCACGGCCTGGAACTGGCAGAAGAACAGCCAGTTGGGGTCCACGCCGATGACCATGTCGGCGCCGGCACCGAGCATTCGCCACTGGTAGTAGCCATTGCCGCAGCCCACGTCGAGCACGCGTTTGCCTTTCAGATCAAGGTGCGGGCTTACCCGCGACCATTTCCAGTCAGAGCGCCATTCGGTGTCCACGTGGACGCCGAACAGGTCGAACGGCCCCTTGCGCCAGGGCGAGAGCCCCATCAACGCCTGGTGCATCCGGGCGCGGGTGGCATCGTCACAATTGCTGTCCAGGCGCAGGCCGTTTTGCAAGTCGATCTCGCTGGGCAGCAGATCCGGCAGGGCATCCAGCGCGCCGCGCCAACGATCGAGATCGCCATGGCCTTTCTCCAGCTTGGTGTGTAGTTGTGCTTGCAGGCCCTGGGACCACGTGGCAAGGGGCGTGCCCGCCAGGCGGCGGACGAGGGGGGAGAGGTCGATCATGGCAGGGCAATCAGTGAGGCGAAATTGAGGCATTGGAACCAAGGCACGACCTTGGAGAAGCCGGCGGCGTGCAGGCGGTCTTTGTGGGTCTGCAGGGTGTCGGGTTTCATCACGTTCTCGATGGCGCTGCGCTTCTGGGCGATTTCCAGTTCGCTGTAGCCATTGGCACGCTTGAAGTCCAGGTGCAACTCGTTGAGCAGGTCCTGCTCCTGGTCATCGGCAAAGCGCAGTTTCTCGGAGAGGATCAGCGCGCCGCCGGGCAGCAGCGCCTGTCGGATGCGACCGAGTAGTGCCAGGCGTTGGTCCGGGGCGATGAACTGCAGGGTGAAGTTCATCGCCACCACCGAGGCCGGCTCGAAGGGCAAGGCCAGGATATCGGCCTCCAGCACCTGAACTGGCAGCAGTTCCTGGAACATCGAGTCCTGGGCGGTGAGGTACTGGCGGCAACGCTCGACCATGGCGGCGGAGTTGTCCACCGCGATCACCCGGCAGCCGTCGGCACGCACGTGGCGGCGCAGGGACTGGGTCACCGCGCCCAGCGACGCGCCCAGGTCGTACAGCGCGGTGTGCGGCTGGGCGAAGCGGGCGGCGAGCACGCCGAGGTTCTCGACGATGGTCGGGTAACCTGGCACCGAACGCTTGATCATGTCCGGGAACACCCGCACCACGTCCTCGTTGAAGGCAAAGTCGGGCACCTGCTCCAAGGGCTGGGCGAAGAGGCGGTCGGGTTGTTGGCTCACGGAAGTACCAGGTGGGGGTGGTAAAGAGCGTGCATTTTAGCCAACCCTGACCGTTTGCGCATCGCCTCTGGGCAGGTTCAGTCGACCGTCACGGCGCAGTCGAAGGTCTGTGCAGGGCGCACTTCGGGTGCCCAGGGTTGCTGATACACCAGAATGAGATGGCTCACGCCTTGGCCCTGGGCCTGGAAGCGCCACAAGGACTGGCCTGCACTGCCCACCACACCGATGTCCTCTGGATCGCTATACACCTCAGGGCCCAGGCTGCGCAGGATGTTGGCCGCCGGGTGCTGAACCAGCCAGCGATAGCCGGTGCTGGGATTGCTGGGCAAGCGCAAGGTCAATGTTTGCCCGGGCACCAGGGTGATTGGGCACTCACTGGCTTTTTCCAGAACGATCGGCTCAGGAGATGAGGGGTTTTGGCTGCAGGCGCTCAATAGCCCGAAGGCCAGGGGAAACAGTGCAAGGCGAGATCTCATGAAGTCTCCTGTCTGAATATACCAATAGATCTTGTAGGAGGAACGATTGCCATCTGATGACTCATCGGGGCGAGTCATAGCTTTGTACCACCAAACCCGCCCGGTTTGGGTACAAGGAGAAATGTATGAGTTTCCAAAGAGCCAGCTATGAAACGCTGGCAAATGAGGCGGCCAGTCAACCTGTAGCAATGGTTACAGCCATGGCCGAGCGCGACGGTAGTAATGAGGGTGGCCTGACACTCAGCCGCGAGCACATCGTCACCATCAACCAATATGCCAACTTTGTTTTTGGTCTACCCAAGACCCCGCAAACCGTTGAGCAATGGCTGGGCTACAAGACCATCGATGAGCCTGAGCTGAAGCCCTCGGCCATGTCCAGCCTGTTTGAGGGGCTGCGTCGTCATGCCAACGCCTGGACAACACTGTCAGATCGCAGCAAGCGGCTCTCGAGCGAACTGGCAACCACCGCCAACTTGATCGATGTCGTTGGCGAGGAAATTGTTGAAGAGTGCAGTCGCCTGAGATTTCTGAAACCGCAAATGACCTGGGAGCAGGTGGCGCTCGCGAGGCCGGTCAAGCTGGGCGCCGAGGACCAGAAAGTCGTCACGCAACTGGTCGAGTACATGCAAATCCTCAACGACGATGTCAGGAACTATGCCAAGCGTGTAGACGGTGTAAAGAAAGACAGCGAAGCCTTCAGGGACACCGTTAAAAAGGAGTTGCTGCCTGCAGTCGGCAACAAGGACAAGGCGCTAAAACGCAAGAAACAAGACGGGCTGGTTGAAGCGTTGCGCACGGAACTCAAAGCCCTCGACGTCGAGATCGGCGAACTTAAAAAAGAATACGACAGGTACCTCTCCAACGGACTGAGCAGCCTCACTGGGGGGCCGCTGGGGGCTATTGTCGGCGGTGCGATCTATGGCGCCAAAGCAGAATCTGCGCGCAAGCAACGTAAAAAGTTAGAACAACAGCGCAAGGTGGTCGCAGCGAAACTGAAGGCCCGTGTGAATCTGGAAGGCCGGCTCAAGGAGATGATCCAGTTTGTGGATGACCTGGACGTGCGTCTTAACGATGTCCTGACCTCGGCCTCCCATTTGCAGACGGTCTGGGAGCGTGTCGAGGTCTACATCACCAGCTCCATCGAGGAACTCGGAAAGATCACCGATGGCCAGCGGCTGGCGATCTTCCTGATCTTTTTCAAACGATTCCTCCGGCAGTGGAAGGAGATCGAGCGCACTTCGCTGCAACTGACAGCGGTTTTCGACGATGCCGCATCGGCACGCTAATTCATTAAAGGACTATCACCATGAATGCCAAGGTTTCTTATCTGTCGCCTGCCAGCCAGCAACCCGCGCTGGACGACATTCTCTCGACGACCCGTGTTTTCCTGCTTGAGTGGCAGCAGGGCAACCTGAAGCCCTTGCCGACGTTGTATGAATCGATTGAGCGGCATGCCAAGTTTCTGGACAGCATGACCAAGCGAATGGCAACTCAAGCCCTGCGAATGGAGGCAGAGCTGCATGCAAGCGGGTTAGAGGATATCGTCGATGCGCTTGAGGACATCGGCGAAGACCCTGAGCTTCTGTTCATTGCCCAGGAAACAATCAATAAAGTGCTATCGAATCTGACGATCCAGATCAGTGGTGTGAAGAATGCCTCGACGGAGTTGTCGGCTTTGTCTGCCCCCAGTGCCTTCCGCGACGAAGCCCGTTTATTCCGGCAGCAGATGGAACTGGAAACGACCAGTGTCGCCTTGAAAGCCGAAATAAACGCCGAGTCGTCCAAGATCGAGGCGCTGCATACCGCCCTCAAAGCGCTGGAAGCCATCGATATCGAGGTCAAGTTCGACGGCCTGATTCCCGCGCCCGAGCAATTGGCTGCGCTGGCAGTGCCCGGTGGGCAGATCGCCTTACTGAGTGAGGCCGCAGCCCAGGCCCTGAAAAACCTGGAGAAAACGCTTGGGCAGTTGTCTGCCGACCTCAATTACAGCCGACTGCAGGCAGAGCGTCGGCAATTGACGCTCGGACTCAGAACGCTGCAGCGGGACCTTGCCGCCAATAGCCGAAACCTGGCGGCATGCCGTCAGCAGCTCAAGGCGCTGGAAAATGTCCCTGGGCTCGTTGCGCAACGTAAGGCCTGCCTGATTGCCTTGAATGCGCTGGGCATGGCGTTGGGGAGTTTCTACAACCTGCTGAAGAATGCCAAGTACAAGGGAATCGAAGACCTGCGTGCTATCGATGCGTGTTTGAAGACGCTCCTGGCTTATCAGCGCAGCATGATCAAGCAGATCAGCAACGCATTTTGATTCGTGATCAATAGCCTGACTGCCATTCATCAGAGCGGCGGTCAGGCTTACGGAGTTACTGCTCATGGAACAAAGGATGCTGATGCCTATGGGGAGCGCTGCACGGGCGATGGAAGTGCGAGTGGCAGCGCTCTTCAAACAGGCGCGCAGCGGCGGGGGTGATCTAAAAGCCTCCGTCGCGCAGCTGGATGCCTATGTCCGCAGGGTTCACGATTTACCTCAACGACGATTGTCGCTTTGGGTGAGCTATTCGTATGTCTCTGAGCCAGTCCTGAATATTGGTAATTTGGAACGGCTGATCGCTAGGCTGTCCTACAGGAGTGGTTTTTGGTGGTCCTTGCGTGAGCGTGGAAGTTCGCTGAGTCAGGCATTGGTCGGGCATACCCAAACGGTCACGCAGCGGAGTGCAGAAATACAGAACATTGCGTCTCGGCTCGAGATAGCGAACGGTCATGCAGATAGATGGGAGGCGTTGTCTCGCGAAAAGGATTTCGCACTCAGTCCCAGGGATTTGACGCGTGTGGAAACAATGGTTGCGTACGTGGTCAGTCTTCGGAGGGAGGTCGAGGCCTTTAACATTCATCTCACTGAATACATGTCAGGTATCGAGGATTTTCGCGAGACTCACCGGCGTGAATTACAGCCCGACCTGGATAGGGTGATCAAAGCGCTTGATACGGTTGAGGTGCGTAAGTGCACGCTGAGATTCGAGCCGTTTTGGACAAACTGTCGGAAAGCGACTTTTGAAGAAGAAGATCGCGAACAGCTTAGGGCTTTGTTTGGCGTGCGTGATCTACAGCTGGCTGGCGTGCATGGCAATATTGAAAAACTTCATACGGCTTGGCAAGCGATAGGCACGTATGTCGAAAGTGCACACAATCATTTGAGCAAAGTGAAGCGCCAGCGAGAGCTGGCGCTTTTCATGGTGTACTTCAAAATATTCTTGGGACAGTGGAAACAGGTTGCCGTGCACGCGCAGCGATTGCGTGAGGCTTTTGCCTGAAAATAGAGGGGCCGTGGCCCCTCTGACCAATCACGCGAACAACACTTTCGCCACGTCGGCATAGCGTTTGGCGAAATGCACGGTCATCCCTTCACGCAGGTAGTCCGGCAGCTCTTCGAAGTCGCCGCGGTTGGCCTCTGGCAGGATCAGTTCGAAGATCTTCTGTCGCCGCGCGGCAATCACCTTTTCACGGACTCCGCCAATCGGCAGCACCTGCCCGGTGAGGGTCAGTTCGCCGGTCATGGCCACGCCTTTCTTCGGCGCCTGGTCCCGGGCGAGCGACAGCAGGGCGCTGGCCATGGTAATACCAGCGCTGGGGCCGTCCTTGGGTGTGGCGCCTTCCGGCACGTGCAGGTGGATGAACGACTCGTTGAAATAGCCGGGTGTAGCGCCGTACTGCTTGAGGTTCGAGCTGACATAGCTGTAGGCGATTTCTGCAGACTCTTTCATCACATCGCCCAATTGGCCCGTCAGTTTGAGGCCGCGGTTGAGGGTGTGGATTCGCGTGGCTTCGATCGGCAAGGTGGCGCCGCCCATACTGGTCCAGGCAAGGCCGGTAATCACGCCCTTGCCAGCGAGTACCTGCTCGCTGCGGAACACTGGCATACCGAGTGCGGCTTCCAGATCCTTCGTGCCGATCTTGAGCTTGGCCTGCGGTGTCTCGAGCAGCTTGACCACTGCCTTGCGCACCAGTTTGCCCAGCTGTTTTTCCAGCTGGCGCACCCCGGCCTCGCGTGCATAACCCTCGATCACCATGCGCAGGGCGCTGTCGCTGATGCTCAGGCTGGATTTGGCGACCCCGGCCTTGGCCAGTTGCTTGGGCCACAGGTGGCGTTTGGCGATCGCCAGCTTCTCTTCGGTGATATAGCCGGAGAGGCGGATCACTTCCATTCGGTCGAGCAGCGGTCCGGGGATCGAGTCCAGGGTGTTGGCGGTGCAGACGAACAGTACTTTGGACAAGTCCAGGCGCAGGTCCAGGTAATGGTCGAGGAAGTCGACGTTCTGCTCGGGGTCGAGGGTTTCGAGCAGGGCTGAGGCCGGGTCGCCCTGGTAGCTCTGGCCCATCTTGTCGATCTCGTCGAGCATGATCACCGGGTTCATCACCTCGACGTCCTTCAGGGCTTGTACCAGCTTGCCCGGCTGGGCGCCGATGTAGGTGCGTCGGTGGCCTTTGATCTCCGCCTCGTCGCGCATGCCGCCTACGCTGAAGCGGAAGAACGGCCGGCCGAGGCTTTCGGCGATGGACTTGCCGATACTGGTCTTGCCCACCCCGGGCGGGCCGACCAGCAGGACGATGGAGCCGCTGATTTCGCCTTTCCAGGCCCCCACGGCGAGAAACTCCAGAATCCGGTCCTTGATATCGTCCAGCCCGGCATGATGTTGGTCGAGGACCTTGCGTGCATGGGTGAGGTCAAGCTTGTCTTCACCGTAAACGCCCCAGGGCAGCGCGGTCGCCCACTCCAGATAGTTGCGGGTGACGGCGTATTCCGGCGAACCGGTCTCGAGGATCGCCAGCTTGTTCATTTCCTCGTCGATGCGCTTTTTCGCCTGCTCCGGCAGGGTCTTGCCTTCCAGGCGCTGCTGGAACTGCTCCAGGTCGGCACTACGGTCGTCCTTGGTCAGGCCCAGTTCCTGCTGGATGACCTTGAGCTGTTCTTTGAGGAAGAACTCGCGCTGGTGTTCGCCAATCTGCCGGTTCACCTCGGCGGAGATCTCGTTCTGCAGACGCGCGACCTCGACCTCCTTGCGCAGCATCGGCAGGACTTTTTCCATGCGCTTGAGTATCGGCACACAGTCGAGCACTTCCTGCAGCTGCGCGCCGGTGGCCGAGGTCAGCGCGGCGGCGAAGTCGGTCAACGGCGACGGGTCGTTGGGGCTGAAGCGGTTGAGGTAGTTCTTCAGCTCTTCGCTGTACAACGGATTGAGTGGCAGCAGCTCCTTGATCGCATTGATCAGGGCCATGCCGTAGGCCTTTACCTCGTCGGTGGGCTCGGTGGGTTGATGCGGGTAGTCCACTTCCACCAAGTAGGGCGGGCGATGGTGCTTGAGCCAGGTGCGGATGCGCACCCGGGTCAGGCCCTGGGCGACGAACTGCAGCTTGCCGTTCTCGCGGCTGGCGTGGTGGACCTTGACCAAGGTGCCGTACTGCGGCAGGGACGAGGTGTCGAAATGACGATGGTCTTCTGGCGGCTCGTCCAGGAAGAACAGGGCCAGGGAGTGGTGTGGGGTCTTGGCGACCAGATCCAGGGTTTCTGCCCAAGGTTCTTCATTGACGATCACCGGCAGGACCTGGGCCGGGAAGAACGGGCGGTTGTGGATCGGGATCACGTAGACCTTGTCCGGCAGTTGTTGGCCGGGCAGGGCAAGGTGGTGGCCGGGGGTGGCCTTGGCGTGGAGGTGTTCGACTGTTTCGTGTTCGTCTGGATGGTCCGGTAGATCCTGCTGGTCGCTCATGGGGCACCTGCGCAAATGACTATGGTGCTTAGATGGGGCGGGGGGGGATGGGTTTCAAGCTTTAAGCTTCGAGCTTCAAGCTGCAAGAAAAAAGCGGGACCTCGTCGGCCCCGCTTTCTCTTGTCGCTTGCAGCTTGCAGCTTGCCGCTTGCCGCTTAGTCGGCGAGCTTGTAGGCGATGATGTAGTCGCCCATCTTGGTGCCCAGCGAGCCGTGGCCGCCGGCTGTGACCAGCACGTACTGCTTGCCATCCTTGCCGGTGTAGGTCATCGGCGTGGCTTGGCCACCTGCGGGCAGGCGGGCTTTCCACAGCTCCTTGCCGTTGTGCACGTCATAGGCGCGCAGGTATTGGTCCAGGGTGCCACTGAGGAAGCCTACGCCACCTGCGGTGACGATCGAGCCACCCATGCTCGGTACGCCGACCGGCAGGCCGATCGGTACCGGGGTGCTGTCACGGGTGGTGCCGTTCTTGTGCTTCCAGATCACCTTGTTGGTGAACAGGTCGATCGCCGCGACGTAACCCCAGGCCGGGGCCTGGCACGGTACGCCCAAAGGCGACATGAACGGGTGCATGATCACCGCGTAAGGCGCGCCGGTGTTCGGTTGCACGCCACTGGTCTCGCTCTCGCGCTTGCTGCCGGCGGCGACTTGCTCGCGTGGCACCATCTTCGAAACGAACGCCATATAGTTCGGCGAGGTGAACAGCACCTGGCGAACCGGGTCGACCGACACGCTACCCCAGTTGAACACGCCAACGTTGCCTGGGTAGACCAGCGAGCCCTGCTCGGACGGCGGGGTGTACTGGCCCTCATAGCGCAGGCTGCGGAACTGGATGCGGCAGAGCATCTGGTCGAACGGCGTTGCGCCCCACATGGCCTTTTCGGTCAGCTCGGGGCCGAGCAGGTTGAGGTCGGAGCGTGCCTGGGTCGGTGCGGTGTGATCGCCTTTGACGGCGCCTTGGGGGACCGGAATCTCACGGATCGGCACGATCGGCGTGCCGTCGCGACGGTCAAGCACGTACAGGCTGCCTTGCTTGGTCGGCACGATGACCGCAGGTTTGATGCCATCGTCGGTCTTCAGGTGTACCAGCGTCGGCTGGCTGCCCACATCCATGTCCCACAGGTCGTGGTGGGTGAACTGGTAGTTCCAGCGTACTTTGCCGGTGGCCAGGTCCAGGGCGACGATACCGGCGCTGTACTTCTCGGCGCCTGGAGTGCGGTCGGCGCCCCATTGGTCAGGGGTCTGGTTGCCCAGCGGCAGGTAGATCATCCCCAGGTCTTCGTCGACGCTGGCGATCGACCACATGTTGGCCGAGTTGCGGCTGTAGGTCTGGCCGGCGGCGAGTGGCTTGGTGTCCTCTGGATTGTTGCTGTCCCAGTTCCACACCAGGTGGCCGTCGTGCACGTCGTACGCGCGGATCACGCCGGACGGCTCATTGGTCGACTCGTTGTCGGTGACGTGGCCGCCGATGATCACCAGTTCGCGGGTGACCGCTGCTGGCGAGGTGGAGTAGTACCCGCCGGCGGTGAAGGGACCAAGGCCGATGGTCAGGTCGATCACGCCTTGGTTGGCGAAGCCTTCGCAGACCTTGCCATTGTCGGCGTTGATGGCGATCAGGCGCGCGTCGGCGGTCGGCAGGTACAGGCGGCGCGGGCAGGTCTGGGCCACGACTTGGCCTGCATCGGAGATCTTCGGCGCAGGCTTGCCGTCGCGGCTGACGTAGCGGTTTTCGTCATAGTAGGAAACGCCGCGGCAGGTCATGTGGGCAAAGCCCTTGAGCGAGCCGGTCGGGCTCTTGATCTGCGGGTCGAAGCGCCAGATCTCGGCACCGGTGTCCGGGTCCAGGGCCAGCAGCTTGCTGTGAGCGGTGCAGGCATAGAGCATGCCGTTGACCTTCAGCGGCGTATTCTGGTTGGTCAGCTCTACCGGGTCGTCATCGGTCGGCAGGTCACCGGTGCGGATGCGCCAGGCTTCTTCCAGGCGGTAGGCATTCTGCGGGGTGATCTGGCGCAGCGGCGAGTAGCGGTCGCCGTGTTCGGTGCGGCCATAGGCCTGCCATTCGCCGTCCGGCATGTCGGGCGCTGCGCTGCCCATTTCGCTGTTGTCGCGATTGAGCGTGCCGAAGGTCTCGCCCGGGTGAGTGAACTGGCTGCCCAGGGCGCTGGCGCCGGCGGCGACCACCGCGATACTGAGCAGCGCGGTGTTGATCTTCGGCGACGGACCGACCAGCGGACGACGTGCCCATGGCAGCAGCAGGGCGACACCAACGGCGAACCAGATCGCCAGACGCGGCACCAGTTGCCACCAGTCCAGGCCGACTTCCCACAGTGCCCAGATCGTGCTGCCCAACAGCACCAGGCCATACAGGCCCAGGGCGATGCGGCGCATGGCCAGAAGGAGGATGCCGGAAAGGGCAAAGCCAATGCCGGCGATAAGGTAGTACAGGGATCCTCCCAGCTGGCTCAGCTTAATGCCACCGGCCAGCAGGGCCAGGCCCATCAGCAACAGCAGCACGCCCAGAAGGCGCGGTAGCCAGCGGGTTCCATTCTTGGCACCGTCAGTGCTCATCGTATGTTCTCCGTAGGTCGAAGGGGTGGGTTAGAAACTGCTCTGGATCTTCAGGCCACCGATCAGGGCGGCGTCGACCTGCGACACACCGCCTGGATGGCGGATGTATTGCAGGTTGGGGCGGACGGTGAGCCAGTCGGCCAGGTGGATGCCGTAGTAGAGCTCGGCGCTGTACTCGGTGTCCTGGACGGGCAGGTAGCCAGGGTTGTCGTAGTCGTCCAGGCCGGCGGCCTGATTGATGAGGCGGGCGTTCTTGCGATAGCCGGGATTGACGTGCACGCGGGCGAGGGCGAAACCGATGTCGTCCTTGGCGCGGGCATCGAAGGGCCCTTTGTACACCACACCTGCCTGAACATAGTTGTCGATGGCATTGGTCTTCTTGTCGTGCATCGTGGCATTGGCGAACAGGCTCAGGCCGCGGGAGTGGTCCGAGGCCAGCGACGTCACTTGCTGCTGGGCACCGAGCCAGAAGCCATGCTTGCTCGAGCTGCTGCGATAGGCCTGGCCGCTCAAGGCCGCCAGCTGGCCGTTGCTGTCCTTCAGAACATCCTGTGCCTTGGCATTACTGTAGTAGTAGCCAGCGCGATATTCCCCTTCCAAGCCATTGACCCGGGGGCTCCACACCAGTTCGATCGGCATGACCGCGCCCTGGGTACCACTGCCGCTGAGCTTGAAGCCGTTGCCGGTTTCAAGGTTCGAAGGGTTCTGTTCGAAGACGCCGACCTGGGCGTACAGCGAGTCGTTGAGGTTGTAGCGAACGCGCAAAGCCCACTGGCTGACGGGCCAGTTGTACCAGATGCCCCCCACCCAGTTGCCCACCTGGGAGCCGCAGAAGGCGAGGTTCTGGAAGTCGCAGGGGAAGCTATTGAAGTCCTCGCCTTCGCCGAAACGGCCGAATTTCACGTCCAGGGCGCCATCGAAGTACTTCTGCTTGATCCACATCTGGGTCAGCCGCCAGGTCTGGCCGCGGCCCCAGACTTCCTGGGCCGAGGTAAAACCGCCGACCCGTGGGTCGTTGATCCGGTCGTTGCTGATGTTCTGGCCATGGCGCTCGGTGATCGCCAGCTTGAACTCGGCATCGTGCCAGCCAAGGACCTTTTCCAGATCAAGATGGCTGGCGAAGGTGAACTGGTCGCTGTAGCGCGCGGTACGGTCGTGGTCATAGCCGCCGTGCAGGTTGCTGCCCATCTCGCCGGTGTAGCCGAGGGTGAAGTCGTAGCCTTTTTCCAGCAATTCGGTGCGGGTGCCGCCCCAGTCGCCGAGCATCCAGGGGGAGTCGCTGGCGAACAGCTCATGGGCTGCGCTGGTGGACGACAACCCGCCCAGGACAGTGGCGAGGGCGAAGCTGGAAAAACGAGGTTTGGGCAGTTGGAGCATGAGATAGCGCTATCTTTTGATTATTGAAAAAACGGCAAGCGCATCGAAGGGCGGACCCTTCAATGGAGATGGCTGCAAAGTTAATGGGTGAAGCGTTTCAGCGTGCGGCGTGGAGGATATAGGGGAAGTTGTAAGAAAAAAAGACAAATTGTCGCAGCGGATTGTTGCTCAGGGAGTAATAGTTTGGGCTGATGGGCAGCTCTTTGCAGGCTTCGCCAGCTCCCACGTCACCGAGGGAACTGGCTTGTCCGGACACCGGAGCATCGAGATCGGGGTCCATGGCGCCGTCGAAAGGCTCAGAACGAGGTGCGCAACCCCACCTGCACGCTACGTCCAGGCGCTGGTGCTATGTCCCGCAGGATCGAGCTGGCATAGCGCACGGTCTGGTCGGTCAGGTTTTCCCCTCGCACGAATACCAACCAGTCGCTCTGACCGATGTCGAAGCGATAGCCCAGGCTGGCGCCGAGGGTGGTGTAGCCGTCGGTGCTGGTCTCGTTGGCGGGTTTGCGGTGCTGCGAGGCTGCATGCTGCACGTCGACCCGCGCTTGCCAGCGGTCCCGCTCCCAGAGCAAGCCGCTGTTCAGGCGCAGCGGCGCGATACGGGGCAGAGGCTCGCCGCTGTCAAGGTTCTTGGCGCGGGTGTAATCACCGGAGAGTTCCAGGGCGAAGCTGCCGTAGCGGTTTTCGGCCAACTGCCAGCGGTCTTGGGCTTCGATGCCATAGAAGCGGGCGCGCACGCCTTGGTACCGGTATTCGGGCAGCTCGCCGTGGTCGTGATCATCATGGTCGTGGTCATGACCTTCGCGCAGGTTGCCGGTGCCGATCAGGCCTATGTAGTTGCGAAAGTGGCTGTAGAACACTCCCATGCTGCCCTTGTGGGTGCCATTGTCGAAGCGCAGGGCCAGGTCGGTGGAAACGGCTTTTTCCTTGTTCAGGTTAGGGTCGCCCACTTCGAAGGCACCCGTGGCCACGTGTGCGCCGTTGGCGTACAACTCGTAGAACGTCGGGGCGCGCTCGGTGTAGGCGAGGCTCGCGGCCAGCGACCAGATTGGATCGAGCTGGTACACCGCGCCGGACGAAAGACTCGCGGCGGTGAAGCTGTTCGTGCTGTCGGCACTGGCGAAGGTGGCGTTGCCCTTGGCGTCCGGATCGATGCGGGTGTGTTCCAGGCGCGCGCCGAGACTCAGGTTCAAGCGCTCGCTGGTGTGCCATTGTTCGAGCATGAACAGCGCCAGGCTGTCGGTGTCGGTGTGGGGAACGAACGCTTCCTCGCCCAGGGCGGAGAATTCGTTGCGGCTGACTTGCGCGCCCAGCATGCCTTCGACCGGTCCAAGGGGCTGGTGGCGCGCTTCGATCCGCGCCTCGTAGCCTTTGTTCTTGAACGTGGTATGGACTTCGCCGCTTTCGATCTCGCGGTGCTGGTAATCGGTGTAGCCCGCGTCGACCTTGACCGAGCTGAATGGGCCTTCGAGGTCGCGCAGCTCGCTGGCAAAGCCATAGTGATCCTGCTGCATATCCAGGCGGACCCCGGGTTCTGCGACCGAGCCGTAGTTGCTGTCGTAGCGACTGTAAGAAAGGCCGGTGTAGCCGTGGTCCCAATGGTACGCACCGCCGATGGCGCCGCCGTCCTGGCGTCCGTCGCTGTTTTCCAGCCGATGACGGCTGCCGGGCTCGTCGCTTTCGCGCACCTTCGCGCTGCGGGCATAGCCTGGGATACGCAGGTCGTTGAACTGGCGGCTGTTGGCGTCCAGGTGCAAGGCGAAAGCACCATTGCCGGCCTCCAGCTTACCGGCGCTGCTGCGGGTGGTGTCGGCACCGCCGTAGCGCAGTTCGCCGGCGCCGTGGATCCCCTCGATGGGCGAGTCGGGAATGCGGTTGTCGAAGGTGTTGACCACACCGCCGATGGCATGGCCGCCATAGAGCAGGGCGGCCGGGCCGCGGACGATTTCGATGCGCTCGACGTTGACCGGATCCAGCGGGACGGCGTGGTCATAGGACAGCGACGATGCGTCCAGTGCGCCCACGCCGTTGCGCAGGATGCGGATCCGGTCGCCATCCAGGCCGCGGATCACCGGGCGACTAGCGCCGGGACCGAACCAGGTCGAAGCGACGCCGGGCTGTTTGTTGAGGGTCTCGCCCAGGCTGCCTTGCTGTTGATGCAGCAGATCGTCGCCTTGCAGCACGGTGTTGGGCGCGGCGAATTGGCGATTGCCCAAGGGGTTGGCGGTGATGACCTGGGGTTCCAGTTCCAAGGCCTGGCTGGGCATGGAGGCCAGCCAGAGGGCGGCGGCGAGCGGGGAGAGGTGCAGGGAGATGTGACGCATGGGGGGTGTGACGTTCCTTGGCAGAGAGCTTTATTGTTACAATATAACATCTCTATTGCAGCACAAGGATTCACGCTTTGGCCAGAGCATTTGTGCAAATGCAACTCGCAACGCCGAATCAGCGCCGCCTGTCACTACACTCGTGTAAGGTGCGCATCTTTACCCGCGGGAGCACAGGCATGAGCACGGCCCAACACAACGCGCTGCACGGCAAGACGCTGGAGCAGATCCTCACTGAGCTGGTGGCCCACTACCAATGGCAAGGCCTGGCCGAGCGCATCGACATTCGTTGCTTCAAGAGCAACCCGACCATCAAGTCGAGCCTGACCTTCCTGCGCAAGACGCCTTGGGCGCGGGAGAAGGTCGAACAGCTCTACGTGAAACTCCAGCGGGCAGGCTGAATGCCCAGGCATCCCTGGCTGACCCTTGCCGCGCTGCTTGGTTGGGCTGGCCTGACGATACAGGTCTACCTGGTATTGCTGGCGCGTTGGCAGGAGCAGGCCAGCCTGATCGGCGGTCTGGTGAATGTGTTTGGCTATTTCACGGTCTTGACCAATACCTTGGTCGCCACAGTGCTCAGCTATGCGGCGTTTGGCCGGACGTCGGGCGCGCGGCGATTCTTTCTGTCGCCCGGGGTGGGCTCCGGCATCACCGCCAGCATCGTGCTGGTAGCGCTGGCCTACAGCGTGCTACTGCGCCATCTGTGGCAACCCCAGGGCTGGCAATGGCTGGCGGACGAGTTGCTGCACGATGTGATGCCTGTACTGTGCCTGCTGTACTGGTGGCGCGTGGTGCCCAAGGGCAGCTTGCAACTATGGCACTTGGCGGCGTGGACCCTATACCCGGCCGTGTATTTTGCCTATGCATTGTGGCGGGGGCAGGAGATCGGCGTTTATGCCTACCCGTTCATCGATGTCGCGAGCCTGGGCTATGGGCAGGTGCTGCTCAATGCCTTGGGCGTGCTTGTGGGATTCTGGGCGATCGGGCTGGTGTTGATCGGGGTGGATCGCTGGCGGGGGCGTCGGTTGGCGCAGGCCTGTTGAGGCCGTGTCGGCCCGTTCGCAGGTAAACCCGCTCCCACAGGTACAGCGGTGTTCTCAATAGCACCGGAGAACCTGCGGAACCGGGTTTATCCGCGAACAGGACGCTACAGCGCAAGCCAGTTGTCCCTGCAACGCTTGAAGTGCAAAACATCATGCGTCATCGGCACTGCCGTCCTGGCGCCAGTAGGCCGCGGCTTTCAGCGCATCGTCCTTCACGCCTTTCTCCAGCAGCAACGCCTTGGCCTGGCGGGTCAGGGTCTTTTCCAGCGCGACCCAGGCGTACAGTGCACCGGGCGGTAGCGCCAACTGGTCGAGTATGGCCAGCAGGTCGTCCTGGTGACGACGTATCCAGATCACCTCCACCTGCGCCTTGCTCGGCAATGGCTGCTGCTCCTGCTCGTCTTCGATCTGGATCAGCGCCAGCACCTGGCGTCCGGCAGGCAATTCCTCGAGACGTCGACCGATGGCGGGGATCGCGGTCTCGTCGCCGATCAGCAGGTAGCTGTCGAAAATGTCCGGCACCACCATCGAGGCGCGTGGGCCGGCGATGTCCAGGGTTTGGCCCGGTGCAGCCTGCGCCGCCCAGGTGGACGCCGGGCCATCGCCGTGCAGGACGAAATCGATATCCAACTCATTGGCCACCAGATCGATGCGCCGGGGCGTGTACTCGCGCATGGTCGGACGAGCTCCTCCCTCGCGACCGAGATTGCGGGCGTCGATGGCCTGTTGCTCTTCGGGGGAGAGGGCGAACAGCAGCTTGATGTGATCATCGCTGCCCACGCTGGTGAAGCCTTGCAGTTCCGTTCCGCCCAAGGTGATGCGGCGCATGCGCGGGGTCAGGTCGGTGACCCGCAGCACCCGCAGGCGGCGTTGGCGGATCTCATGGTTGACGCGATGGATGGTGTCGCTCATGGGGTGTTCTCCGTAACAGCCTCGGTGGGGCCTGAGGCGATGGCTTTGGCGGTGTCGTTGAGCAAGGTGCGTACCCGCTCGATCTCCTCGAGCGTCCAGCGACCGCTGTGCATGTGCAGGGCGTGACGCAAGTTGCCGACCGCTTCGTGGATCTCGGGCGGGCGATCGTGCCCGCGCAGGGCGCGTTTGCTGACTTCGATGCGCATGCGCACGCCATCGAGCGCCACGGCCTGCTCGGCCAGGGCCTCACGCCCCGCTTCGGTGATGGCGTAGAGGCGCTTGCTGCCTTGGACCTGCCCGGTGATCAGCTCGGCTTCCTCGAGAAAGTTCAGGGTCGGGTAGATGACCCCCGGGCTTGGGGTGTAGCTGCCGTCGAACAGGCTTTCGATCTGGCGGATCAGGTCATAACCGTGACCGGGCTGCTCGGCCAGCATCGACAGCATCAGCAGTTTCAGATCGCCAGGGGCGAAGACCCGCGGGCCACGCTCGCCCCGAGCGGGGCGGCGTTCGAAGGGGTCGTGTGGGGCGTGGTCGCGCATGGAGAGTTGGCTCCGTGTGTTTCGATATATCGCAAGATATTACTCAAGATATATCTAAACACAAGCGCTAAAATGCGGATGATTCTTATCTGTGTCTTCGATGTGTCGCCGCATCACGGCGAATGCATCGCCACCTCCGGGGCCTTGCATTCGGTGGCGCTGCCGGGCTCCAGATACGGCATGAGAATCGGCGCCATCCCCTTGAGCACCTGGACCGGCAAGGCCGAAGTAAACGTGAACGCCTCGGCCGAACGCCCCGGGACGAAGGCGGTCAGGGTGCCGAAGTGGTTCTCGCCGAGGAAGAACACGAACGTGGCGGTACGGTTGAGCGAGCGCGAGCCGATCAGTCGGCCGCCAGCGCCGAAGCTTTCGATACGGTTGTCGCCGGTACCGGTCTTGCCGCCCATCACCAGCGACGTGCCGTCATGCAGCTTGAAGCTGCCGGAGATCCGCCGCGCGGTACCGGCATCCACCACTTGCGACATCGCACCCTTCAGGGCCCTGGCCACTTCCACCGGAAGAATCCGCTGGCCGCGGTCCGGGTCGCTGATCAGCTTGGTTTCGTAGGGGGTGTTGGCGGCAAAGTGCAGGGTGTCGATGCGCAAAGTCGGCAGGCGAACGCCGTCGTTCTGGATGATCCCGACCAGCTCGGAGAGTGCTGCGGGGCGATCGCCGGAACTGCCAATGGCGGTGGCCAGCGACGGCACCAGGTGATCGAACGGATAGCCCACGCGCTTCCAGCGCTGGTGGATATCCAGGAAGGCTTCGATCTCGACCATGGTGCGGATGCGGCTGTCGCGGGCGCCCTGGTGGCGGCTCTTGAACAGCCAGCTGTAGACCTCCTGGCGCTCGAAGCGGCTGGCGTTGACCATTTCGGTGAGCGAGGCGCTGGGGTTTTTCAGCAAATAGCCCAGCAGCCACAGGTCCAGCGGGTGGACCTTGGCGATATAGCCTTGGTCGGGCAGGTCGTACTTGCCGGGCCCGTAGGCTTCGTACATCTCCGCCAAGCGCCCGTCGGTGAGCTTGGCCAGGGCTTTCTTGTCATTGGTGCTGTGGGCGCGGACAAAGGCGTTGAACGTCTCCTGCCCGGCTTCCGGGAACAGGTAGCGGTGGACCGCGGCCAGGCGTTGCGGGGTGACACGCATGCTGTCTAGGAAGGTGTCCAGGCGTTGTTGGGAGGTCTTGCGCTGATACTTCTTCCAGAACCGCATCAGGTAATTGGTGCCTTCCTTGTCGGCAAAGCGTGCCAGGTACTCTTGGCGACGTGGGTCGGAGTCGTCCTTGAGCAATGGTTCGCGATTGAACGGCTGCTGGTAGGTGACGTAGCGCACCAGGTCACGCATCAGGCGAATGAACGGCAGGTTGATCGACTCGCGCAAAGCCTCCTTGAGGGTCGGGTTGCGGCTGTTGTCCTCCTTGCGGAAGTTGTTGAACACATGCATGCCGCCACCGGTGAAGAAGGCTTCGCCGGTATTGGCCGAATACTTGCGCTCCAGGGCTGCGTCGAGCATGGCATCCAGGCTCTGGTTCTTGGGGTTCTGCATCAGCCACTCGAGCGACCACTGGGTAATGCGATCCAGTTCGGCCACCGGGACCTTCTTGAGCTCCGCGGCTGGCTTGCCGGCGTACTTGTCGTGCAGCTCGGCGATGATTTCCAGATAGGTGGTCAGCACCCGCAGCTTGGCCGTGGAGCCCAGCTCCAGCTTGCTGCCTTCGTTGATGTCGAAGGGCTGGTCGGTGCTGTCGGTCTGCACCCGCACCCGCGAGCCGTCGGCGGTGCGCTCGAACAGGGTGAAGCTGTAGCGCACCTGGTCGGTGGTCTTGGTCGTGAGCAGGCGCTCGCCGATCAGGCCCATCTGGGCGGCGAACTCGGGGTCGGAAAGGTTCTTCAGGTACTGACTGACCTGCATCTGCAAGTCGGCCTGCAAGGTACTGGTGGCCGAGACGTCGAGGCGGTCGAGGTCGTATAGCGGCCGGTTGAGCATGGCGGCCAGACGGTTGCGCGCCAGGCTGATGCCTTTGTTGGTGATGATCGGCACGATGGTCGGCTGAGCCACCCAGTCGCGGTACACCGCCTTGCTGGCCAAGGCGGCATCGGCCAGGGGCCGGTCGATCACACCGTTGGCGGCGAGTACACGAATGTGCGCGTCGGTGAGCTCGGCCAGCTCCACCCGGCCCTTGGTCAGGTAATGGGAGGGCCGGCGCTGGGCGATCATCAGCGACAGTACCTGGCGCAAGGCCAGGCCGCGCGCTGCCATGGAGTCGGGGTCGGTGGTGGTGGCGGCCAGCGTCTGGTTGACCTGGTCGAAATCGGCGCCATACCAGACCCGCAGCCCTTCGGCCATGCCATGCACCTCACCGTGGCCCGGCACGGCCGACAGCGGCACGCTGTTGAGGTAGTCACGCACGATGCGCTCGCGCGCCACCGTGGTATCCGGCCCGCCCTGGTAGGCGCGCACGCTGGCGGAAATCATCTGGCGGATCTTCTCGGAGCCGGAGACGGTCAAGCCGTCGGGGGAGTGGCGATACTTTTCCAACTGCGTCGCCAAGGTACTGCCGCCAGCCGACTGGCCGGGCAGGGCAAGGTACTTGGCCACCTGGCTGTAGGCGGCCTTGGCGAAGCGCGGCCAGTCCACCGCCGGGTTGTTGCGCGGGTCCTGCGGGTCGAGCAGGTCACGGTTTTCGATGAACAGCAGGCTGTTGACGATGATCGGCGGGATCGAGGCGAAATCCGGGTACAGGTGCTGCGGGTAGTTGTAGTGGTACAGGTCCTGGCCGCGGCAGTCGGTAATCGACAGGCCGGCCTGGATCTTCTCCACGTAGGGAACGAAAAGGCCATGCTCGACATAGTTCATCAGCGCCGGCGAGAAGCGCACTTGCTGGCTGATCAGGTAGTCGCGCTTGAGCAGTCGGGGCAGGAACTCGCCCAGGGCGCTGTAGCCCAGACGCTTGTCGAAGGGACCGTCGCCCGGGTAGACGATCGCATCGCTCGGGCCAGGCTCCAGGGAGTAGGTGAGGGTGCCGGCCAAGCGGCTGAACTCCCTGGATTGCAGCTTGGAGGTGCGCATTTCGTCGTAGGCGGCAAAGCCGATGACGATGGCCGCCAGCAGCACGATGAGTACGATGAGCCGCCACCATAGCCGACGCTGGCGGGGAGTCTTTGGCAGTGGCGCTTCAGCCGGAGATGTTTCGGGTGCTTCCGTTCTGGTTGGTTCCGATTGCCACAGTGCGCCCATAGTCTTCAATCCGGCCAGGTACTTTTCGTCTTGCTTGTCTGAAGCTTAGACGTTAGGTGGGGTTGGTGAAAAAATTGTAAGAAGCCTCGCAAGCTGGAGTCGGAATATCCGCCTTTGGTGCAGCTTCCATTCTGCGGCAATGTTGCTATGGTAGCCGCCCCATTCTCTTCGAGAGGGGGGCGAGAGGGGTTTCTCTCTTCCGCGAAAGGGATTTTGATCGAGAATTCTCTCCAAATTTCCCTGTTTATATAGTGAAAAGCCCTGCGGGCGGATTCCTATACTGCTCGACCCCTTCGTCTGCCGGATTTCGGTAGACAGGCGGGCCCACAAGGCTCGCTTGGCAAGACGACGCCACGCCCATCGGCATGGCCGGCGCTGCACGAAGGTCATATCCAATAACAAAATGAGGTTGTATTGCTATGCCAGTCGGCAACCACCCTGCCCATGGTGAGACCGCCCAGGGCGGCCCACTCAAGCGCGAGCTGGGCGAACGGCACATCCGTCTGATGGCGCTGGGCGCCTGTATCGGTGTAGGCCTGTTCCTCGGTTCAGCCAAGGCCATCGAAATGGCCGGTCCTGCGATCATGCTTTCCTACATCATCGGTGGCCTGGCCATCCTGGTGATCATGCGCGCGCTCGGCGAAATGGCCGTTCACAACCCTGTCGCCGGCTCCTTCAGCCGCTATGCCCAGGATTACCTCGGTCCACTGGCGGGCTTCTTGACCGGCTGGAACTACTGGTTCCTGTGGCTGGTGACCTGCGTGGCGGAAATCACGGCCGTGGCCATCTACATGGGCATCTGGTTCCCTGACGTACCCCGCTGGATCTGGGCCCTGGCAGCACTGGGCAGCATGGGGGCGATCAACCTGATCGCGGTCAAGGCGTTCGGCGAGTTCGAGTTCTGGTTCGCCCTGATCAAGATCGTCACGATCATTGCCATGGTCCTGGGCGGCATCGGCATCATCGCCTTCGGTTTCGGCAACGATGGCGTGGCAATGGGCATCTCCAACCTGTGGAGCAACGGCGGCTTCATGCCCAACGGTGTGACCGGTGTGCTGATGTCGCTGCAGATGGTCATGTTCGCCTACCTGGGCGTCGAGATGATCGGCCTGACTGCCGGTGAAGCACGCAACCCGCAAAAGACCATTCCCCAGGCCATCGGCTCGGTGTTCTGGCGCATCCTGCTGTTCTATGTGGGCGCGCTGTTCGTGATCTTGTCGATCTACCCGTGGAACGAAATCGGCAGCCAAGGCAGCCCGTTCGTGATGACCTTCGAGCGTCTGGGCATCAAGACTGCCGCTGGCATCATCAACTTCGTGGTGATCACCGCGGCGCTGTCCTCCTGCAACGGCGGCATCTTCAGTACCGGGCGCATGCTTTACAGCCTGGCGCAGAATGGCCAGGCCCCGGCGGCCTTCGCCCGTACCTCCAAGAGCGGCGTGCCGCGCAATGCGCTGCTGCTGTCGATCGGCGCGCTGCTGCTGGGCGTGCTGGCCAACTACCTGGTGCCTGAGAAGGTATTCGTCTGGGTGACCTCGATCGCCACCTTCGGTGCGATCTGGACCTGGGTGATGATCCTGCTTGCCCAGCTCAAGTTCCGCGCCGGCCTTTCCACCGCTGAGCGTCAGGGCCTGAAGTACCGCATGTGGCTGTGGCCGCTGAGCTCCTACCTGGCTTTGGCCTTCCTGGTGCTGGTGGTCGGCCTGATGGCCTACTTCGAGGACACTCGCGTGGCCCTGTACATCGGCCCGGCGTTCCTGGTGCTGCTGACAGTGCTGTACTACGCGTTCCGCCTGGCGCCGAAAGAGACGCAGGGCGTGGCGAGTACCGCCTCCTGACGAACGAAGCCCCGGCCAGCGCCGGGGCTTTGTTTTTTTGGGGCACTTGTACTCCCCATCAATGGCCTGTGGAGCTGACCGCCGCCATGCGGCTGGCTGGCAATCGCGCGCGCCGCTGGCGGCGAAGCAGGCCTTCTGCCAATACCATCAGGCTCACACCCAGCAGTGCTAGATCTTTGATCAGAAAGCTGCCGGCGCGGTTGAGCCAGGGGAAACCACCTGACGCGACCTCCCAGATCGGCACGGCAAGCATGATCGACAGTGTCGTGGCGAAGGTGAGCGCGCAAAGCCCTCCACCGGCAATGGCGGCTTTGGTCGACCATCGGCTGGCTAAGACCAGCAGGGCGGCCAATATCTCCACCACCCCCAGCAAGTAGGATGTCCCCGCCTCGCCAAACACGGCATACAACCAGCTCAGCCAAGGTGTCTGGCTGATGAGCGGTTTGAGGGCTTGTATTTCGATCGATGTGAATTTGAGCAGGCCGATCATCAACATCGGCGTGACAACGCCCAGCACGGCGATCTGCCTGGCGAGTGCCAGCAGACACTGAGGCCTGGACAGCGAGCAGGTTTCTGGAAAGTTTGGATTGTTGGTCGACGACATGATGTGCACTCCTGATTGAGAGGCATCGAGCATGTCGGCCATCGATTAACGACTGTTTAATGGGTGGGTAGGAGGCGGCTCGGCGCACTGTAGGACCTTGCTCTAAATCAACCGATGTGCCTGGCCCGGCGCAGGCACATCGGATGGGGACAGCGTCAGGCGGCAACCTCGGTGTGCGGCTCGAAACTGTCCGCCCGGGCCATCTGCCACATGCGCGAATAGAACTGCCCGTTCACCTCGCCGGTGAGCAATTCGCCCGGCTTGAGGAACACATGCATTTGCGAGAACAGTTTGATTTCGGTGGCGGAAATACGCCGTACCAGGTGCTTGGCCTCCAGTTGCGCCGGATGCTCCAGGCCTGCCGCAGCCAGCATTTCGGCCAACGCGCGCAGTGTGTTGTGGTGGAAGTTGAGCACCCGCTGGGCTTTGTCCGGCACCACCAGGGCGCGCTGACGCAGGGCGTCCTGGGTGGCCACACCAGTGGGGCATTTGTTGGTGTGGCAGCTCTGGGACTGGATGCAACCGATGGCGAACATGAAACCGCGGGCTGCGTTGGCCCAGTCGGCGCCGATGGCCAGCACGCTGGCGATGTCGAAGGCGCTGACGATCTTGCCGCTGGCGCCGAGCTTGATCTTGTCGCGCAGGTTCAATCCCACCAACGTGTTGTGCACGAACAGCAAGCCTTCGCGCAGCGGCACGCCAATGTGGTCGGTGAACTCCACAGGCGCAGCACCTGTGCCGCCTTCCTTGCCGTCGACGACGATGAAGTCCGGCAGGATGCCGGTCTCGAGCATGGCCTTGGCGATGCCCATGAACTCCCAGGGGTGGCCCAGGCAGAACTTGAAGCCCACCGGCTTGCCGCCGGACAGCTCACGTAGGCGGGCGATGAACTGCATCATCTCGATGGGCGTGGAAAAGGCGCTGTGACGTGACGGCGAGATGCAGTCCTCGCCCATCAGCACGCCGCGGGTCGCGGCGATCTCTTCGGTGACCTTGTGCTTGGGCAGGATACCGCCATGGCCGGGCTTGGCGCCCTGGCTCATCTTGATCTCGATCATGCGCACCTGCGGGTTGCGCGCCTGCTCGGCGAAGCGCTCGGGGTCGAAGCGCCCGTCCGGGGTGCGGCAGCCGAAATAGCCCGAGCCCAGCTCCCAGACCAGGTCACCGCCATTCTCGCGGTGGTAAGGGCTGATGCTGCCTTCGCCGGTGTCGTGGGCGAAGTTGCCCAGCTTGGCGCCCTGGTTCAGGGCGCGGATGGCGTTGGCGCTGAGCGAGCCGAAGCTCATGGCCGAGATATTGAAGATGGAGGCCGAGTACGGCTGGCTGCACTGCGGGCCACCGACCACCACGCGAAAGCTCGACGGGTCCGCCAAGGGCGCCGGGCGCATGGAATGGCCGATGAATTCGAAGCCCGATTCATAGACGTCGATCAGCGTACCGAAGGGTTTGTCGGACGCTTCGTTCTTGGCCCGGGCGTAGACCAGCGAGCGCTGGGCCCGGGAAAACGGCAGGGCATCGCTGTCGGCTTCCAGCAGGTACTGGCGGATTTCTGGGCGAATGGCTTCGACCAGGTAGCGGATGTTGCCAAGGATCGGGTAGTTGCGCCGCACCGCGTGGCGCTGCTGCAGCAGGTCGAACAGGCCGATCAGGCTGAGCACGCCGGTGGTCAGGGTGAATGGCCACAGCCATTCATGGTGCAGGAAGGGCAGGCTGGCCAGGGTGAACAGCACACAGGCGGTGAAGAAGGCATAGCGACTGAGAAGTGACAGGCTCATACGGGGTCCTTGCGATGGCTCGGTCAGGCTCAGGGGCCTGGGTCAAACCTCGACCATAGCCCCATTGCGTGACGTATTGCCAGTCGATGGCCCGCTGTACACATGAAAGATTGATCATGCCCAGGGACCGCTGCACGGCCCATCGCAGGCTTGGCCAGTTCCCACAAGGCTTTGTGGCATGCAATCGGTAGGAGCCTGCGAAATGGTGCGAAGCGGCTTCAGGGCCTGTCGCGCAACAACTGCTGTCGCCAGCTCTCCTGCTCGGTCGCCGGCGCTTCCAGCAGGCACTCATAACGCCCCGCCACCCGAGTCGCCACCGGCACGCCATCGCAATATAGCAGCCGATTGCCACCCACCGCGGCCACCTTGTTCCCTGGCAGCAACGTTCCCAGCAGGTTCAGCGGGTCACAGGCGCTGACCATCACCCGCTCGCCTTGTGGCGTGTGCTTTCGTACCTGGCGCAGCAAACCGACCGCCTCGAGCAGGGCGAATTGCTCTCCGGCCAGCCCGGCGATGAAGCGCCCACCGCGGATCTCCCCGCGTGCCTCCAGGCGGTGATAGCAACGCAGCAAATCACGCCAGGGCGGTAGCACGTCGCTTTCGCGCTCCAGCAATCGCCAACAGATCACCCCGTATCGGCGCAGCAGCGTACGGGCGATGTGTTCCAGGCGTCGCTCTGGTTCCTGCGTCTGGCTGCTTCGGCGCAGCAGTGCCCAGCGCCCGGCGTGGGCCATGCTGCTCGAGAGCGGCGGATGGCCGCGGCGATTGTTACGCGAACTGCGCTTGGCAGCGGGTGTGATCAGGCTGCGCAGGCCGGTGAAGCTGTCCGCACTGACCAGGCCCGCGCCCACCAATTGCTGCAGGGCTGTTTCCAGTTCGCTGGGTAGCAGATGCGCTTCTTGAGCCAGCTCATCGAAGAACAATGCACCTTGCTCCTGCAGTGCCAGATACACACGCTGGGCCCTGGGGCTGAGTGCGTCGGGCGCCGGAGCGGGGGCCAGGCTGCGCCAGAGGCCCAGGTGCTCACGGGGCAACAGCACCAGCGGTGTGCTCGACAGCGTGCTGGCGGAGACGGTCGATGCCAGTCGGCTCCAGGCCCACTGGCCGCTGCGGCAGGCATCGTCTAGCCAGTGCGGGCTGTAGTCCTTGATGCGGGCAGGCAGCAGCTCCGCCTCCCAGGCCCCGGCCGCACTCGGAAAGCCTTGCAGTTGATCGAGCACCAAGCTCACTGCCTGCGGGCCCTGTACGCGCTCGCCGGTGGTCACGTGCTGCCAGTCGAACAGAAAGCGCATGAAGTCCTGCAGGGTGACCGGCTCGATCTCCCGGCGCAGGCGCTTGACCGTGTAGCGATGGATACGCGCCAGCAGATGCCGCTCGCACCACTGCTGGGTGTGCTGGCCAGGGCTGAAGTGCCCCCGTAGCACGTAGCCTTCGACCTCCAGGCGGGCCAGGGCCTGTTCGATATCACTGCTGGGCAGGCCCAGGGGCGCGGCGATCTGCGCCACGGTCAACGGGCCGAAACCGCTCAGACGCGAGCGCAGCAGTTCGGTCAGCGCGGTGTCTGGCTCGACAGCCTGGTCGAAGCCTGGCAGAAGCGTGAGCCCAGGCGTCAAGTGGGCCTGGGGATAACACGCCTGCAACAGGTTCTGGCGTTCGCGGGCCAGCCACAGAATATGCTCGCCGGTGTGCAGCCGGCAGGCGCGACCGGCATCGGCCAATTGCCCAAGTAGGGCAGCCCACGATGCGTTGGCCTGCACCTCGGCCTGGCTGACGGCACCCAGGCTCATCAAGGTTTCGTGCATTTCGTCGGCATTGTTCGGTTGCGGCCAGGCTTCGGCCTGTACGGCGGCGATGGCGTCGATGTCCAGTGCGCCCAGATCGTCGCTGCCCTGGACTTCGTTCCAGCGGCGGTTGAGCACCGCCTGGGTGCGGCGCTCTTCCAGAGGCGCATCGTCCAGGAAGGTGTAGGGCCGGGCATTGAGGATGGCCGAGGCCAGCGGCGATGGCGCGGGCAGGTCGCGGGCAAGCAGGCGTATCTGGCCGCTTTCCATGCGCCGCAGCAGGGCCAGCCAACCCTCGCTGTCCATGGCTTCGTGCAGGCAGTCGTCCAGGGTCTGCTCGACCAGTGGGTGGTCGGGGATCTGCCGCTCACCCGCGATGTTCTCAAGGCACGCAATCTGGTCGGGGAACACGGCGGCGATCAGGTCTTCGCTTTTCATCCGCTGGATCTGCGGCGCCACCTTGCGCCCACCGACATAGCGCGGCAAGGCCAGGGCCACGCCAGCGTTCCAGCGCCAGCGCACGCCGAACAGCGGCGCGTCGAGCAAGGCCTGGATCAGGATCGGCTCGGCGCTGGCGCTGGATAGATACCGCCAGACATCGTCCAGCGCGAAGCTATGGCTGGTCGACAGCGACAGCACGATGGCGTCCTCGCTGGCCGCGGCCTGCAGTTCGAAGTTGAACGTGCGGCAGAAACGCTTGCGCAGGGCCAGGCCCCATGCCCGGTTGATACGGCTGCCGTAGGGCGAATGGATGATCAGTTGGGTGCCGCCGGACTCGTCGAAGAAACGCTCCATCACCAGGGTTTGCTGGGAGGGCAGGGCGCCAAACACCTGCCAGGTGCGGCCCAGGTAGTCGAGCAGTTGGCTGGCGCAGGCTTCGTCCAGCGCGAAGGCGTCCTGGAGCCAGGCCAGCACCGGGGCGAAGTCGCCGGCGCTGGCCTGCAGGCGTTCATCGATTCGCGCCTGCAGACGGGCAACGGCGGCGGACAGCTCATCGCTGCGCCCCGGTGCTTCACCGAGCCAGAATGGAATGGTCGGGGGCAGGCCGTGGGCGTCTTCGACCCGCACCCGACCAGGCTCGACCCGTAAGATGCGATAGGACGCGTTGCCCAGCTGGAAGATGTCGCCGGCGATGCTTTCCACCGCGAAGTCTTCGTTGACGCTGCCGATGTTCAGCGACTGCGGCTCGAGCAACACCGCGTAGTCGGCGGTGTCCGGAATGGTCCCGCCACTGGTCAGGGCGGTCAGCTGGCTGCCCCGGCGTCCGCGCAAGGTGGCGCTGACCGCATCGCGGTGCAGGTAGGCACTGCGTATGCCCTGGCGTCCGTTGTAGCCCTCGGCGAGCATGCGCAGCAGGGCCTGGTAGTGGTCCGGGTCCAGGGCGCTGTAGGGCGTCGCCTGGCGCAGGCAGTCGTACAGCGCCAGTTCCGGCCAGGGCTGGTTGGCCACTTCGGCGACGATCTGCTGGGCGAGCACGTCCAGCGGCGCCTTGGGAATGTGCAGCTCGTCGAGCTCCCCGTGATGGATGCTGTCGAGCAAGGCCACGCATTCGATCAGGTCGTCTCGCGAGGTCGGGAACAGCCGCCCCTTGGGCACCCCTTCCACCTGGTGGCCGGAGCGCCCGACCCGTTGCAGGAAGGCTGAAATCGAGCCGGGCGAGGCGATCTGGCACACCAGCTCAACCTCGCCGATGTCGATGCCCAGCTCCAGCGAGGCGGTGGCCACCAGCACCTGCAGCTCGCCCGCCTTCAGACGCTGCTCGGCGGCGAGGCGGTATTCCTTGGCCAGGCTACCGTGGTGCGCGGCCACGGCAGTCTGGCCCAGGCGTTCGCCCAGGTGACGGGTCAAGCGTTCGGCCAGGCGCCGGGTGTTGACGAAGACCAGGGTGGTGCGGTGTTCGCGGGCGAGCGTGGCGATGCGGTCATAGACCAGGTCCCACACATCGGTGGCCATCACCGCCCCCAGCGGCACCGGTGGTACTTCGATGGCCAGGTCGCGGCGGCGCGCATGGCCGACGTCGACGATGGCGCAGGGGCGCTGGTGACCGACCAGGAACTGCGCCACCCGCTCCACTGGGCGCTGCGTAGCGGACAGGCCGATGCGCCGCAGGGGGCGTCCACACAGTGCTTGCAGGCGCTCCAGGGTCAGGGCCAGGTGGCAGCCGCGCTTGTTGCCGGCCAACGCGTGGATCTCGTCGACGATGACCGTGTGCACGCTGGCCAGGCCTTCGCGGCCAGAGGCCGAGCCCAGCAGCACGTAGAGCGACTCGGGGGTGGTCACCAGGATGTGCGGCGCCTGCTTGCGCATGGCGGCGCGTTCCTTTTGCGGAGTATCGCCGGTACGCACCTGGGTGGTGATGCGTGGCGCTTGCAGGCCTTGGGCCAGGAGCGCCTGGCTGATGCCCGCCAGCGGTACCTCCAGGTTGAGGCGGATGTCGTTGGACAGCGCCTTGAGTGGCGATACATAGACCACCTGGGTCTGAGCGGGTAGTTCCCCGCCCTGAGCAAGGCCTTGGCAAAACAGTTCATTGAGCACGGCAAGGAAGGCGCTCAACGTCTTGCCCGAGCCGGTAGGGGCGGCGAGCAGCATCGACTGGCCGCCGTGGATCAGCGGCCAGGCCCTAGCCTGGGCGTCGGTCACGGTGGCGAAGTGTTGCCGGAACCAGGTGCCGACGGCGGGGTGGAACAGGTCGAGCACCGGATGGTGCTGGGCGGGAAGGTTCATGTGTCGTTTATGGCGGGTGAGGCGGCCATTGGCAAGGGGCCGTTCGTCATGAACTTTGCCTCCTACCTTTCGCGGGTAAACCCGCGAAGGGCACGACGCGGTCCCTTGTCCGTACCCAGCCGCCGTGTGATCCTTGCTGCCTTTTTACCGGTAAGCGAGCCCCCATGTCCCAGACCATCCGCATAGCCGCCGCCCTGCTGATCGACCCGCAAGGTCGTACCCTGCTCGTGCGCAAGCACGGCACCCAGGCCTTCATGCAGCCCGGTGGCAAGATCGATGCCGGTGAGTCGCCCCAAGCGGCGCTGGTGCGTGAGCTGCATGAGGAGCTGGGGCTGCGGCTGGACCCTGCACAAGCGGTCTATCTGGGCCAGTTCAGCGCCCCAGCCGCCAACGAGCCAGGCTTTGAAGTCCAGGCCGAGCTGTTTCGGGTCGACAGCGCCGAGGACGTCGCGCCGGCGGCAGAGATCGAAGAAGTGGTCTGGCTGGCCGCTGACCAGGCCACGGACCTTGAGCTGGCGCCCCTGACCCGCGACCTGATCCTGCCGCTCTACCGCCAGACGGTCAGCGCACTGCGCTGACACCATCGAGGGTGGAGAAGGACGTGTCCTTGGCCGTCAGCAGGAAGTCGCGCATATAAGGCGCATCGAGCATGTCGGTGCGCACCGCCGCGTGCAGTGTGGCGAACAGGCCCTTCTCACCCAGGCGTTTGCCTTTCACATAGCCGCGCGAGCTGTATTCGTGCAGTGCCCAGTGCGGGATTCCGCACACACCACGGCCACTGGCCACCAACTGCATCATCATCACCGTCAGCTCTGAGGTGCGCACCGCGGCGGGCTCGATGTCGGCCGGTTCCAGGAAGCGGGTGAAGATGTCCAGGCGATCGCGCTCCACGGGATAGGTGATCAAGGTCTGGTCGAGCAGGTCCTGGGGCACGATGTAGGGTTTATTGGCCAGAGGATGCTGGTTGGCAACCGCGAGCATGGCCTCGTAGGTGAACAACGGCACGTAGGTGATCCCCGGCAGGTCCACAGGGTCGGAGGTCACCACCAGGTCCAGGTCGCCACGGGCCAAGGCCGGCAGCGGGGCGAAGGCAAAGCCCGAGGCCAGGTCCAGCTCCACTTCCGGCCAGGCGTCGCGGAACTGGTCGATGGTCGGCATCAGCCATTGAAAACAGCTGTGGCACTCGATGGCCATGTGCAAGCGGCCCGCGGTACCCCCGGCCAGGCGCGCGATGTCACGTTCGGCGCCGCGCAGCAGGGGCAGGGTGGCATCGGCCAGTTGCAGCAGGCGAAGGCCCGCGCTGGTGAAGCGGATCGGCTTGGTCTTGCGCACGAACAGTGCCATTCCCAAGCGTTCTTCCAGTTCCTTGAATTGGTGCGACAGGGCCGACTGGGTCAGGTGCAGGCGTTCGGCGGCCTCAACCAGGCTGTCGGCTTCGCGCAGGGCATGAAGGGTTTTCAGGTGGCGGATTTCCAGCACGTCGGCTCCGAGTGTATTCATGGGGTTCAACAACGAGTGCTGTTGAGTTTCCCTCATGTTGAACGCGTTGTCGACGCGGGGAAAAGAGGGGCACCTGAACAGGTGCCCGCAATAGCTAGAAGTGCGGTGCGAGGTGTTTCAGAGCCTGGGCACGACTCAGGTCGCCGCGCCAGATGGCCTCCACATGGCTGATTTGCCACTCCCTGCCCAGGTAGCGCTGGGCCGGTGTCTTCAGGTGCGCCTTGACGAAGTCGTCGAACGCAGGGGTTGGTTTGTTGAAGTGCACATGGGCGTACCACAGCACCTTGGGCAGGTCCTGGCGTTTATCGATCACTTGGAATTCCTGAAGGAAGTCTCGACGTCCATCGGGGGTCCGCTTGAGCTCGACCAGAGCGCCCACTTTCTCGATCTTCACGACATCCTGCCCAACCAGGTAGTCGAGCTGCGCACCGTTGGGCTCGCGCGTCTTTCTGATCTGTTCGATACGCAGGGTCCGGCCGCGTTCGACGAGACGGTCAGAGGCCTCGCGTAAACGTGGCAACGAAGGTTCGGTGGGATCGACCTGGGTGATCCGGCTGGCAATGTCAGCAAGGTCCGTTGCCTTGAACTGCATCAGGTCTTGCAGGCTGGCCCCGTCCATCTCTTGTGCCGAGTACTGCTCGATCTGGCGCTGGAACGCCTGAAGTGCGTCGAGGTGGCGAGTCGCTTCAGCCTGCAGCTCCGTGAGGGTTGCCTGGCGAAAGTGCCTCAGGTCGGTGGAGTCTGGGTTAGTGAGAGTGAACTTGCCGGAGGCGTCCTGTCGATAGATTTCGATGCGGCCGTTCGCGCCTGTGACGTGGTAGGTGTTGGGGTGTTGCCGGTCACGGGTGCCGATCAGGTAATGGTCCTGCGCGGTTTCGAATACCCGTGGTTGGTTGGCTCCTTGGCCAGGGCGCTGTGGCTGCTGTGGCTGCTGTGCGGCGTCCTGTAATTTTTTGGCATAGGGCATGTAGGCTTCGAGCTTGGTTTCCAGGCTTTTTACCCTCGAAAGGTCCAAGTAGTCGGTGTAACTGAGCTTCCAATACCTCAGTCTGCTTTTGAACTGCCCTATCAGGTCGATCGATCTGGCCACGATAACGCTGCGTTGACGGTTGCTGGCCTGCACATTAGGCAGTTCATGAAGAAGATAGAGGGCACGATCCAGATCGGATTGGGGCCCTGCCATCAGAACTCGGAGATTGAACCAGCCGCCATCGGGCGAATGTACGGGCTTGAGCAGAAGGTCCTGCAGTTGGGAGATCTCCATGTAGTCCAAAACAGGGTCTGTCACCCGCTGCAATCCAGCATCTATGGTTGAAATCTTCTCCCGACTCGGCTGGGTGTTCGTGATTTTCCTACGCCATGGATGGATCGCTTGCACGTGCTCGCGCAATTCATCCAGCTCTGCCAGCGCCTTGCCACGTTGGGTACTCATTTGCAGGCGAATAGCCAAGTACTCCTGGAGCTTGGCCAGGAACAACGGGCTGCCCATTTCAGGACGCAGCTCATACGTTTTTCCATGGCTCGCTTGTCTGAGATTGCCCAGCTCGTCCAGTATTTCCAGGTAGCGCAACTGACTGGCCTCGATCAACCGGTAGTGACCGTCGACGATCATTATGGCCACGTTGTTCGCGTCAGCCGTGCTCTGGGCTCTAAGGCGCCCTGACGACACCTCGGCGAGGCTCAGGTAGTCGGCATGCAGGCGCTTGGCCTCCTTGATGCACGCTTTGATCTCGGCGATCAGCTCGGTGTTGTGGATATGCACCGATAGCGAAGGTTCCATGCGTGGTCTGAGCGCTCTGGTCCTGGCTTCCAACAAGTCCCAGTCGCGCGGGGTGCTAGCGCGAAGGCGGTTGTGCAGCCGGTAGGCCCGGTCGCGCCACCAGCGGGGCAGTTGTTCTCTGATGACGGCGGGCCATAGGGGGTCCAGTGTGTCGGCAAGGTGGCCCAGTGCCTGACCGCCGCCGGCGCCTCCACCCAGGCGGTGGACGCCGTACAGGGCAAGGTGCGTGTCCCAGTGACCCATTTCATCCAGCGCGATTGCCCGTTTGAATGCGCTGCCGGTGTCGCCGGTCAATTCCCAGGTATGGCTGGTCTCGTCCCACCCGACCTTGTACTGGCGGCCCTGCACCTCGATGTAGTTGCCTTGGGAATGACGATAAATGCCACGGTAGCGGCCCTGATTGGCCGAGGACAGACCCACCAGGGAGACGGGGTCACTGACCTGGTAAGCGGCCAATCCGGCAAGCGGTTCCCTGCTCGGGGTTGGTAGGCGGGGCGATGTCGAGCCCGCTGTCGACAATTGCCCTAATTGATATCGCCTGGCTGAACGGCGCAGCGCGGAAGCTCGGATGTCCACGCCACTGCCCAGCACATCCATGGCGACATCGACCAGACTGGTCAGTACATTCTCAATGGCATCGAGCACATTGCCTGTCTGGCCATCGGCCACGGCTCTGACCAGTTCGGCAGAGGCGTCGTACAGATCATAAAGACTTACCGGTAAGCCCAGGACGGGTATCAAGCCCAGTGCGATCTTGAAGCCCAGCAGCAGTTTTCCAGCCTGCGCGGCGAGGTTCTCGATGTGCAAGTCAAGGTTGGTCCGTGAGGTATCGCGATGTGCCTGGAGCAATTGCCCCATATGGGTATCGAGCTGCAACTGGGCAAGCGATTGTGTCGCGGGCCACTCGGCGCCAATGCCGATGATGCCGTTGAAACGATGTTGGTGGGCTTGATCCAGGCGCGAATGGTGGGCCCTGGAATTGCCCTCCAGTGCCCGGCTGACCAGATAGTCGCGCTCGCGGGCGTCCACGCTGCCCTCGAACAGGCTGAGCCGTGCCGACTCCAGGTCCGGGTACTGGCGTAGTGGCGCGATGGGATGGTCTGGTCGGTACAAGAGCGTGGTCTTGTGGATGCGGTCCTCGATGAACGTGATGCCCGCGAGGGTGGTGGACTGGTCGTCGGTATCCTTCCCTCCACTTGTCAGCCGTGCAGCCTGCAGGCACAGGTCGAAGCCGTTGGCCTGCAGGTCGGCTTTGCTGCGTGAATCGATCACCTGGGCGAACATGGCGTGGCTGGTGCTGTCCAGGTGACCGCTGGTGTGAAACAGCAGATTTTGCAGCTTGAGTATCAGGCGGTGGGGCTCGATCAGGCATTCGCGTCGGTAGGCTTGCTCGAAGTCGCCTTCATCATTGCCCCTAAAGGCATGGGTGATCGCTGCCTCGTATTGCTTTGCAACGTCAAGTTCGTTGGCCAGCGTGCGCAGATAAGCGGCATCCAGGCGGTCTTGCAAGCGCTGGCGCAGGTCGTCATTGGCCGGCGTGACCTGCACGTTCACAAAGCGCAGCCGGTCATGCATCGCGTCATCGATGTGCTGCAGCAGGACAGTCTCGAGCGCGAGCGTGACACGTTCGGTACTGGCCTTGAGGGTGGATTTGACGGGCGTCCCGGGGGCTCCGCTGCCGGCGATCAAGTCCTTGCCGCTATCGGATGTACTGACAGGCACGTCGAGTTCGACACTTTGGTCGACGAAGCCCTTGACGTCCTGCATTAGGCGTCTGTTGATCAGATCCCGGCAGAACGGTGTGCGCTCTGGCAGGTCGCGACGAAGCAGGGATTGGGCCTTGCGCAGCGCCGCGAGGTAGTCGTGGACGAGTGTGCGCAGGCGCTGGCGTTCGTGGGCGGGCACTTTTTCCACGCTGTCGAGTGCAATACCCGCCTGGGTAATGACCTCCTGCTGCTGTTTGTGAAGACGCAGAGCTGTTTCGCGGGCGGCATGACGTGGCACTTGCAGACGCAGGGCAAGCGACTCACGCAGTTGCGGCAACTGCGCAGGCATTGCGTCCAGGCCAAGACGCTCTTGCAGCGTGTCCTTTTCCTTGCGGCAGGCGGCCAGCACGCCATCGAGCGTGTGGCCGAGCGCATTTTTCGACAGCGCGGACAGACGCACAGACAAGCCCGCTTTCAGGCAAGCCTCGAGCTGTCGTTGCCCTTCGCATCGCAACAGCCCACCGTGTTCGCCTAGCCAATACAACAACAACGTATGGGTGCTATCAGGCGCGTCCAGTGCTGCCTGGCGTGTGATGACCAGCGCACCGGACAGGATGTCCGGTGTCGCTGCGTCAGTGGACTCGCTCGTTTCATGCAGCAGTTCGATCTGGGCGGCCGCCGCTTCGGTACCAGACTCGCTGCACACCGACCTCACCCAGGCCAGGTGCTGGTCGTCGAGCAGCCCGAGCGCGTGCTGGAACTGCGCATGGGCAAGCAGTCCATCGCGGTGAGCTTCGATCAGTGGCGTGCTGGCGGTCACAGGCCGGGCGTCCGAGTGCCATTTGGCCGATGAGGTCACTTGGCTGACCAACGTTTGCGCTGTGTTTCTGGTTTTGACCAGGGCGTCTTGATGCCGTTGGCACGTTTCGATTTCGCTGGCTGAGCGCGTTTCCAGCAGCGTGAGCTGTTTGCCGATCAGTGCCTTGCGCAGGGCGGGGGCAAGATCCAACCCAAGGTTGCCGAAGTCGAACAGGGTGGGGTGGGTATCCTCCGGGTCGTGTGGGTAATCGTCATCCGGCGCCTGGGCAAACACCGGGCTGTTGCGCCAGCTTTGTTCCAGTTCGTCGGCGCGGGCGAGGCTGGTGGCGGCATCGGTTTCAAGGTCCGGACCTACCCCCTTTTTCAACGTGGCCAGCAGGTCGGTTTCGAGCTGGTCGAGCAGCGAAGTGAAGCCCAGGCCGATGCCGTCTACGGCGGTGTAGGTGATCGTTTCGTGACCCGTAGAGGCCAGATGGGTCTCAAGCGCCTCTCGTGTGGCGTAGCCCATGAAGGCCTGGGTGTGTTCCGGCGAGTAGAGCACCTGGGGCGCATTATCTTCGAGGCTGATGATCAGGGCGGTGGGCTGGCTCGAGGGAACTTCGAGCTGCACCTTTTTCTGCTTGTAGGTCAACCACTCTGGATTTTCCAGCAGGCCGATCACCGGCGCTTGATGCTCGGCGGCCAGGGTGCCCTGATCCAGCGCGATATCCAGCGTGGCCAGCACATGCGCTCGGTATTGCTGGCGGGCATACTCGCGCCGGCTCAAGGTTGTCCCTTCGGCGCGTGCGTCCCAATACGCCTGCCAGCGTTTGCTCACCGCCGTTGGTAGGTCAAGCGCGACGAGGCGGGCATACAGTTCGTCCGGGCGTAGCTGGGTCACCTGGTGATTGGCGTCGGATTTGCCCTTCACCTTGGCGTTGATGTTCAGATCCTGGGGTGGGGTCCGATGATGATGGGCGAACACGCACAGGTGGGTCAGGCTGACAAATTGGTTATCGGACTCCAGCACCAGGCCGGTATGGTCCGGATCACTGGCGAGCGTGCTTCGCAGCAAGTCATTGACCACTTGGCGAACGCCAGGCGCAAGGCTGAGCAGACGGTTGAAGGTCTGGCGTGCCTGGCGCCACTGCGCAAGGGCCCGGCGCGTACTAGGGGTATCGGCTAACAGGACACGCGAGTCATCGTGGGGGGGCAGGTAGAGTGTTGTCGCAACGGTCATGAGAATTCCATCAAACGTTCGGCCGGATTGGCCGGACCCATTGAAGGGCAACCGCGTAGGAGGGATGAGGTACTCAGATATGGCAGGACCGCCCAGCAGGATTCACGAAACTGTCACGGTTTTATGGCAGCGCGCCCGAATGGATTTCATCAGACTCGCGCTCTACTGGGGATCTGCATTCTGGTGTTTCATTCATGCGGGCTTTTTGGGTTTTCTTGTTTTTGTCACTCAGCACGTCGGCGAGCTTCGCCGAAGGACGCTGCGACACCCGTGCGCCGGTACAACGGGCCGAACTGGGCGAATTGAGCGTGGTGTACCAGAGCGTGGGGGCACCGTCGGACCCTGTGTTGCTGTTGGTCATGGGGCTGGGCGGGCAGTTGATCCACTGGCCCGACGACGTGGTCGAGGCCTTGTGTCGCCAAGGGTTCCGGGTCGTTCGCTATGACAATCGCGATGTCGGGTTGTCACGCTGGAACCACTTGCCTGCCTCGGCCAACCTGACCGTCGAGCTGTTGCGTTACAAGCTGGGGTTGCCGGTTTCGGCGCCCTATAGCTTGACCGACATGGCCACCGATGGCTTGCGCCTGATGGATGAGCTGAAGGTCGAGCAGTTCCATGTGCTGGGGGTGAGCATGGGCGGCATGATTGCCCAACACCTGGCGGCAATGGCGCCAGAGCGCGTGCGCAGTCTGACGCTGGTGATGTCGAGCTCCGGCGCCGAGGGCCTGCCGGCGCCAAGCGCTGCACTGGTGCAACTGCTGGCCCGGCGTGATGCGCCGAATCGTGAAGTGGCCATCGAGCAGCAGGCGGACCTGTTGGCTGCGCTGGGTAGCCCGACGATCACTGACGACCGCACGGTGCTGCTGCACCAGGCGGCTGTGGCCTATGACCGGGCGTTCAATCCAGAAGGGGCTCAGCGGCAGATCATGGCGATTCTTGCCGAGCCCAGCCGGGTGGCGCTGCTCAATCAGTTGCGTGTCCCCACACTGGTCGTGCATGGCACGGCCGATCCGCTGTTGCCGGTGATGCACGGGGTGCACCTGGCCGCGCATATCCAGGGCAGCCAGTTGCGGCTGATCCCGGGGTTGGCCCATCGCTTCCAGGAGCCGTTCAAGGCGCCACTGCTGGCGGCGGTGTTGCCTTACCTGAGCTCACATCGCGAAGACATCCGACATGTGGCCGGCCTTTGACCTGTATTGCCCTTTTCGCGGGTGAACCCACCCCACAGGGATCACGGCGATACGGGTAGGGGCGGGTTCACCCACGAAGAGGGGCGCGCGGCTGTTTAGTGAAAGCGCACCCACAGCGTGACCAGCACCGTCGCCGCCACCAGCCAGGCCACTGTGGCCAGGGCCAGCGAGGCTTCCAGGCGCAGCCGGTCGACCAGAACGTACAAGGTGGTCAGGTAGACGAAATACGGGATGATCGACCACATGCCGAACAGGATGGTGGTCTTCAGGTCCGCCAGCGACCGGCCCTTGCCCACGATGTAGTGGGCGATTAGCGCAAAGGTCGGAAACAACGGCACCAGCCCTGCGATGTAGTAGTTGCGGGTCTTGGAAAGGAGGGCCAGGAGCACCACGACGGCGGCGCCCAGGCTGGCTTTGAGTATCAGGTCCACGGGCTTCCCTTGGCCTCAGCTGAGGCCGTATTTCTTCACTTTGTCGAACAACGTGGTTTTGGCCATGCCCAGCTCCTGGCTGGCCTGGCTGAGGTTGCCGCCGGTGCGCTGCAGGGCGTCGCTGAGCAGGTTGCGCTCGAAGGCCTCCACCGCCTCGGCAAAGCCCAGGCCCTGACTGGCGCCGCTGGCGTTCTTCTTGAATGCCGGCAGGCCAAGGGCATAGCGCTCGGCGACGTTGCGCAACTCACGCACATTGCCTGGCCAGTCGTGGGCCATCAGCCGTGACAGGGTCTGGCTGTCCAGCTCCGGCACTTCACGGTCGAAGCGCAGCGCCGACTGCTCGAGGAAGTGCTCGAACAACTGCAGGATGTCCTCGCGGCGCTCGCGCAGAGGCGGCAGCTCCAGGGTGACGACGTTCAGGCGGTAGTACAAATCGCTGCGAAACTGCCCGTTCTGGCCCATGGCGTCCAGGTCCGACTTGGTCGCCGCGATCACCCGGCAGTCCACCGGGATGCTCTGGTTCGAGCCCAGACGCTCCAGCGTGCGCTCCTGCAACACGCGCAGCAGCTTGATCTGCAGGTTGATCGGCATGCTCTCGACTTCATCGAGGAACAACGTCCCGCCATTGGCATGTTCGATCTTGCCGATGCGCCGTTTGCCGGCACCCGTGAAGGCATTGGCCTCATGACCGAAGATCTCGCTCTCGAACAGGTTCTCCGGCAGGCCGCCGCAGTTGAGCGCCACGAAGGGCTGCCCCTGGCGACGACTGAAATCGTGCAGGCAACGGGCGACCAGTTCCTTGCCGGTGCCGGTCTCGCCTTCGATGAGCACGTTGGCCGAGGTGTCGGCCACATTGGCGATCAGTTCGCGCAGGTTCTGCATCGCCGGCGAGCGGCCGATGATGCGGCCTTCCAACGTGCTGTGGCCAGCCAGCTGGCGGCGCAGCGCATGGACCTCGCGGGACAGGCCGCGTTGCTCCAGGGCGCGGCGGACCACATCCACCAGGCGCTCGGGGGAGAAGGGTTTCTCCATGAAGTCATAGGCGCCGTTGCGCATGGCGCCGACCGCCATGTCGATGTCGCCGTGGCCGGTGATCAGTACCACCGGCAGGCTGCGGTCGCGGGCCTTGAGCCGACCGAGCAGCTCCAGGCCATCCATGCCGGGCAGGCGGATATCGCTGACGACGATGCCGGCGAAGTCATCGCCGATACGTTCCAGGGCCTGCTCGGCGCTGCCCACGCCTTCGCAGGCGATGTCCTCCAGGGCCAGGGCCTGCTGGCAGCCCAGCAGCACATGGGGGTCGTCTTCGACGATCAGGACAGTCAAGGGCACTTGATTCATAGGGACCCTGCGTTCATAGAGGTTCTACCGATTTGCCGGTGGGCGTGACCAAGGGCAGGGCGAGCACGAAGGCGGTCCCGCCACTGGCAGGGTGCTCGACGCTCAGCGAGCCCTTGGCGGCGGCGGCGAGGCTCGCCGACAGGGTCAAGCCCAGGCCCAGGCCATGCTCGCCCGGTTTGGTGGTGAAGAAAGGTTCGAACAGGTGCTTGCGCGCCTCGGCATCGATGCCGTGGCCATTATCGCGCACCCGCAGGCGGTATTTGTCGCCCTGCAGCTCGCCCTCGAGCCAGAGCTGCGGTGTGGGCTGATGGGTCATGGCGTCCAGGGCATTGCCGATCAGGTTGACCAGGATCTGCTCCAGGCGTGTCTGGTCGATGGCCAGTTGCTGATCGTCGAATTGGCTGTGCAGTTGCAGCTTGCAGCCGGCGATGCGGTTGGCCAGCACCTGCAAGGAGGCATCCACTGCCTTGCTCAACGAGGCCTGGCCACTGTCATCGCTGCGTCTTGCGAAGGAGCGCAGGCTGGCGGTGATTCGGCCCATGCGGTCGATCAGGTCGTTCATGGTGCGCAGATTGGTGCTGGCCGTTTCCAGGGCCCCGCGCTCCAGAAAGCGCACGGTATTGCCAGACAACGTACGCAGCGCCGCCAGAGGCTGGTTCAGCTCGTGGGCGATGCTGGTGGACATCTGCCCGATGGCCGCCAGTTTGCCGGCCTGGACCAGTTCATCCTGGGCGTGGCGCAGGGTCTGCTCGGCGTGCCGACGTTCGCGGATCTGCCCCTTGAGCCGCTCATTGCTGGCGCGCAGATCGGCGGTACGCTCGGTGATGCGCCGCTCCAGCTGGCTGTTGGCTTCTTCGAGGGCTTCGCGGGCGGCCAGGCGGGTGGCGATCACCTTGCGGCGCTCGTTCCAGGCGATTGCCAGGATGGTCAGCAAGGCGAAGGCCACACCCACCAGGATGCCCTGGACCATGGACTCGCGGTGCAGGTCCTGCAGTGGCGTGAGCAAGGTGAAGTGCCACGGGGTGTCCACCAGTCGCCGGGTCTGGGCCAGGTAGGCCATTGCACGGGGCTTGCCCTGGCCGATTTCGCTGTTGGCGGGGAAGGTGAGTTTTTCCACACCCTCGGACAGGGTTTCCCGGGCCAGTGGCTGCAGCTCGTTCAGCGGCCACCAGTAATACTGCAGGCTGCGCGCCAGGCGTTCCTTGATCTGCGGGGTCAGCGGGCGCACCGACTTGAGCCGTCGGGCCGGGTCGCTGGAAAGAATGATGATGCCATTCTCGTCGCTGACGAAGGCTTCCAGGCGGGCGCGTTGCCAGCGTTCTTCGAGAGTGTCCAGGCGCACCTTGATCACCGCTACGCCGATGATCTTGCCGTGCTCTTCCAGCCCATGGGCCAGATAGTAGCCTGCTTCGCCAGTGGTGCTACCGATGCCGTAGAAGCGGCCCGGCTCGCCGCGCACGGCATCCTGGAAGTAGGCGCGGAACGACAGGTCTTCGCCAAGGAAGGAGTCGGCGTCGCGCCAGTTGCTGGTGGCCTGGACGCGACCGGTGGTGTCCAGGACGAAGATGGCCCGGCTACGGCTGCGCCGGTTCAGGCCTTCGAGGTATTCGTTGACGGTCTGGCGGTAGCCGCCGTCGGGGTCTGTGAGCAGTTTCGAGACGCTGTCTTCAAGCTCCAGCAGGCTCGGCAGGTAGGTGTACTTGCTGATCTCGCTCTCGACGGTGCGTGCGTGCAGCTCGAGCTGGCGTTCGCCGTTCTCGCTCAAGGTGCGGATGCCGTTGCTCTCGCTGATCAGGTAGCCGGCCATCCCCAGGCCGACCATCAGCAAAATGATCAGGGGCGGCAGCAGCAATTGACGGATCAGGCGGGATTTCACGGCAGGTTGGGCAGGGCGAAGGAGCGAGGGGTCGCATTTCATCACAGTGGCCTTGTCACGACCAGCGTCCGCTGCCCGGCGTACCGGGCAGCGGCATGGCCGACTCAGTGCTGCAGGATCTTGCTGAGGAAGTGCTGGGTGCGCTCGTGGCGGCCTTCGGGGTTGCCGAAGAAGTCTTCCTTCTGGCAGTCCTCGATGATGCTGCCCTTGTCCATGAAGATCACCCGGTTGGCCACCTTGCGGGCGAAGCCCATCTCGTGGGTCACGCACATCATGGTCATGCCTTCATGGGCCAACTCGACCATCACGTCCAGCACCTCGTTGACCATTTCCGGGTCCAGTGCCGAGGTCGGTTCGTCGAACAGCATGACGATCGGGTCCATCGACAGCGCGCGGGCGATCGCCACACGCTGCTGCTGGCCGCCGGAGAGCTGGCCAGGGTGCTTCTTGGCGTGGGCGCCCAGGCCTACGCGGTCGAGCAGGGCCAGGCCTTTCTTGGTGGCTTCGGCCTCGCTGCGGCCCAGTACCTTGCGCTGGGCAATGGTCAGGTTCTCGGTGATCGACAGGTGCGGGAACAGCTCGAAGTGCTGGAACACCATGCCGACGCGTGAACGCAGCTTGGGCAGGTTGGTCTTCGGGTCGGCGATGGAGGTGCCGTCGACCACGATGTCACCCTTCTGGAAGGGCTCCAGGGCATTGACGCACTTGATCAGCGTGGACTTGCCCGAACCGGATGGCCCGCAGACCACCACCACTTCACCTTTCTTGACCTCGGTGCTGCAGTCGGTCAGCACCTGGAAGTCCCCGTACCACTTGTTGACGTTCTTGATGGAAATCATACGGTGATCCTTTTTTGCAGGCGCTTGACCAGCCACGAAGCGGAGAAGCTGATGAGGAAGTACACGGCCCCGGCGAAGATCAGGAACTCATGGGAGCGTCCGATGATGTCGCCGTTGGAGCGTGCCGAGTTGAGGAAGTCCACCAGGCCCACGGTGTAGACCAGCGAGGTGTCCTGGAACAGGATGATGCTCTGCTGCAGCAGCAAGGGGGTCATCTTGCGAAACGCCTGGGGCAGGATGATCAGGCGCATGGTCTGGCCGTAGGTCATGCCCAGCGCCTGCGCGGCGCCCATCTGGCCCTTGGAGATCGACTGCACGCCGGCCCGCACGATTTCACAGAAGTAGGCGGCCTCGAACATCATGAACGCCACCACACAGGAGGTGAAGGCGCCGACCGGTGTGTCCTCGCCGGTGATCCAGCGCAGCACGAACGGGACCGCCAGGTAGAACCAGGTGATCACCAGCAGCAGCGGGATGGAACGGAAGTAGTTGACATAGGCGCCGGCCAGGTTCGACAGCAACTTGCTCGACGACAGGCGCATCAGCGCCAGGATCGTACCCAGCACGATACCGCCGACCACGCCCATGACCATCAGTTGCAGGGTCATCACCATGCCTTCCCAGAGGGCCGGCAGGGCGGGGATGATTTCGCTGAAATCCATGTCCATTTACTTGCCCCCCACGGAGATCAGGCCAGGTACCGAGACTTTCTTCTCGATAAGGCGCATGAACAGCATCAGGCCCATGTTCAGGGTGAAGTAGATCAAGGTGGCCAGAGTGAACGCCTCGAATAGGTTCGCGGAGAACTCGGCGGTCTGCTTGGTCTGGGCCAGCAGTTCCATCAGGCCGATCAGCGACGCCACGGAGGAGTTCTTGAACACGTTCAAAAATTCCGAGGTGAGCGGCGGGATGATGATCCGGTAGGCCTGGGGCAGCAGCACGTTCAAGTAGATCTGCGGCAGGCTGAAGCCCAGCGCCCGGCCAGCCGATTCCTGACCGCGAGGCAGGGCCTGGATGCCGGTGCGTACCTGCTCGCAGACCCGCGCGGCGGTGAACAGACCCAGGCAGATGACCACGCTGATGAGGGCCGAGGTGGTCGGGTTGAGGTCTTGCTTGAACCATTCCTGCAGCCCTTCAGGCAGCAGGTCCGGCACCAGGAAGTACCAGATGAACAGCTGCACCAGCAGCGGCACATTGCGGAACAGTTCCACGTAGGCGGTGGCGATCCCCGATACCACGCGGTTCGGCACGGTGCGCATCACGCCGAGCAGCGAGCCCAGCAGCAAGGCGATGATCCAGGCGGTCACGGCAATGGCGATGGTCCAGCCCAGGCCGGTGATGTACCAGTCCAGGTAGGTTTCGCTGCCCACGCCGGTGGACTTGAAGAATACGCCCCAGTCCCAGTTGTAATTCATCGGGATTTCCCCTCAGACGGTTGTTTCACGGGCACCTTCGAGCAACCGAGGGCAGCGAGCGCCCTCGGTTGAAAGGTTAGACACTAATGAGTGGCCTGTCGGGTTGATTACTGCTCGGGTCGAGCAACAGGCCACTGGCTGGGGATCAGGACTTCTTCTCGTCCGCCGCCTTGTCGGTCGGCTCGGCGATCAGCTTTTTCAGCTCTTCGCTCATCGGGAAGTTCAGGTTCAGGCCTTTTGGTGGAATCGGCTGTTGGAACCACTTCTCGTAGCTCTTGTTGACCGCGCCGGACTTGAAGTAAGCCACGATGGCGTCATCGACCGCCTTCTTGAAGGCATCGTCACCCTTGCGGACCATGCAGCCATAGATCTCGTAGGACTGCGGGGTGCCGGTGATGACCCAGTCGGCAGGCTTGCGCGCCTTGGCCATCTCGCCGGCGAGCAGGGCGTCGTCCATCATGAAGGCCACGGCGCGGCCGCTTTCGAGCATGTTGAAGGCTTCGCCGTGGTCTTTTGCGGAGATCACGTTCATCTTCATCTGCTTGTCGGCGTTCATCGCCTTGAGGATGCGCTCGGAGGTGGTGCCGGCGGTGGTCACCACGTTCTTGCCGGCCAGGTCCGGGAAGTCCTTGTAGGCTGGCTGACCGTCCTTGACCTTGGTCAGCAGGCGGGTGCCGACTTCGAAGATGCCGACCGAGAAGCCGACCTGCTGCTGGCGCTCGACGTTGTTGGTGGTAGAGCCGCACTCAAGGTCCACGGTGCCGTTCTGCACCAGCGGGATGCGGGTCTGGGAGGTGACCAGGTTGTAGCGGACCTTGATGTCCGTACCCAGTTGCTTTTTCAGCGCGTCGACGACGGCCAGCTGGATGTCGTGGGAGTAGCCCACAGGCTCTGGCTTGCCGGCCAGGTAGGAAAATGGAATGGAGGAGTCGCGGTGGCCCAGGGTGATGGTGCCCGATTCCTTGATCTTCTTCAGGGTGCCGGTCAGTTCTTCGGCCATGACAGGCGATGCGATGACAGCGGCCGCGATGGCGGCGCCCAGCAATTGACGAACGATGCGCATCAAATTTTCCTCGACGTGTTTGTTTTTTTTATGGAGCCGTTGGCGGACTCTTCGTTCCACGAATGCAGCAGCAAACGTGGTGCATTCGGCTACCAAGTGTAGAGCATGAGTCGTGCCAAGCCCTGCTGTCGATCATATCGCCGCGAAATTACTGGTTTTGAGGCTTTTGTTTACTGTTTTTTGCCATTGCTTATGTACGGATTTCCGAATGGGTGCGTAGTTCGTGTTCGGAAATCCGAATGAGTGCGAGGCGGCGGCAAAGGGTAGTAACCCGATACTGCTCCGCGCAGGTGGCAGGTGGTGAGATCGCGCTTTTGAACTGCTCGAGAGTGCGCCCTATGTCTGATCCATCTCTACCTGAAGACTCTATCGACACGTTGTTCGCGCAGCAGATGCCAAGCTGGTTGAGCCGCGAGGACGGCGACCCGCGATGCATCGATCGCCTGCGCGCGTTTCACAAGGCACTGCTCAGGCAGGAGCGTGCGGTGGCTGCCTTGCGCCCGGTGCTGGCGCAGATTCCGTCGATCGAGGCGTTCGCCGAGCCGCTTTTACGTGAAAAGCTGGTGCAGTTGGGTGAAGCGGCCCCTGACGTCAGGCACAGCCAGGTGTGTATCTGGCGGCGCCCGGTCATGCCGTCCTTTGCGTTAATGCTCTCGACGCGCCAGTTCGTTCCATCATCGACACAAAGCCTATTGGTCGCTGCGCTGCACAACTTTCATCTGGTCGAGACCCGGCCTTCCGACACTCGCAAAGGGTATCTGCGCACGCGTTCGGGCAAGCGGATGGCCTTGGGGTTTCATGCCTTCGCCGGGCGCTGCCGAGAGCTGGACATCGGCGCAAAGTACCAGGAAAAGCTCAAGGCGCTTCTCAAACCCAAAGACGGCGCTGACGCCGTGTATCGCCTGTTCCAGGAAAACCAGCAGGCGCACCTTGAGGTCGCCGTGCGCTCGGCGCAGCTCAAGGGCGAGCTGGATGAGGACAGCTTCCAGCGCATGCTGGCCTTGATGGCGTTTCCGTCAATCGTGCCGGCAACCTCGTCCAACGTGGAGCTTCGGCACCTGTATTTACTGGGTGTACCCATTCATGGCCTGGTCTGCGCAGCGGCCAGTGCGGCTGATGATGGGGCGTTGCAAGGTGTGATCGTCTGGGTGCCCAATGATCCGGATTGTCCGGTGAAGCGTTTTGATTCCTGGCAGGCGGTCTACGACGGGCTGGCCAGGCGCCTGGCCAGCCGTCGTTATCGGCAGTTTTTTGCCCGATTCGTCAGCGAGGCCGACCGCGTCAAGTTCTTCACCCGTCTGGCCGAGCAGTCCAAGGGTTGGACGCACGAACGGTTGGCGACATTGACCGGCGGACATAAGCCGATCGTTGCAAAAAAGGACAATTCGATAGGAGAGCGGTTGAGAGTCTTTCTGGCCGACTCGCAGATCGACAAGATTTTCGACGATGCACGTGTGCTCGTTGTGCCGACAGGCCAGGAAGACGAAAACGATCGTAACGAACGGCTAAGCGGTTACGAGTCCTTGGGCCTGAATGTGCTCAATATCGCTTCGCTGTTCGTTCCGGTATTGGGGGAGGCATTGCTGCCTGTGGCCTTGGTGCAGATCGCCAGCGAGTTCTATGAAGGTTACGAGGATTGGAACCTGGGCGATCGTCAGGGAGCTATCGCCCATGTGTTTGGGGTGGCCGAGAGCATGGTCGCTGGAGCGCTGCTGGCTAAAGGGGTATCGGTGGCGGTAAAGGCGCTCAAGCCGGAGGCATTCGTCGATAAGCTCAGCCTGGTTCGCACCCGTCAGGGCAAGGTGAAGCTGTTCGACGGCTCGCTCGAGGGGTACCGGCTAGATCCCTCCAGCCACAATGCTCAAACCCCGCAAGAACAATGGTTGCTGCATGATGACAACCAGCTCTACCGCCTGCAGACCGAGCGTGGCGGGCGCTTGTGTCATCCCTCGCGTGCTGGCATGTACACGCCGCTGGTCGAAGACAATGGGGCTGGGGGATGGCGTCATGAATTCGAGCAGCCGCAGAGCTGGAGCGGTGCCGGCACCTTGGTTCGGCGGCTCAGCGGGCGCCTGTCTGACCTCTCCGATGAAACGTCAATGCACCTGTTGCAGGCGACCGGGTACAGCGAAGCGCAGATACGCCGGTTGCACCTTGAAAACCTGGGCGCGCCTGCGCGATTGCTCGATGCACTGGAGCGTCATCAACTGCATCAGCAGCATGCCCATTTGGGCGGCGCTGAGCTCGAGGCGCTGTTCAAGGAGCGCGAACCCTTGGCCGGTCCAGCGCAAAGCAAACTGCTGCGGGATTTTCCGGGCTTGTCGCTTCGTTGCGCGCGGGAAATCTGTGCCCAGGCCACGGGCGCCGAAACCACCCGTCTCGAGACCAGCGAGCGGGTGCCGTTGGCACTGGCCGAACGTGCTCGGTGGTATCTGCGGGAGAGCCGTCTTGACCGCGCCTGCGCCGGGCTACGCCTGTTCAGGGCGATCAATGCCGACACCCAGCGTCTGGCGCTTGAGTTGATCGAGTTGCTGGCGCCCTGGCCTGTGGATCTGCGGATCGAGATTCGCGAAGGTTCGATCGAGGGACCGCTGCTGGCCAAGCAGGGCAAGGCGCAGGCCGCCAGACTGCGGCAGATCATCCGCTCGGGTAGTCAATACATGCTTCAGGGACAGGAGGGCGAGCAGGACTTGCTGTCGTTGTTGTTTGGCCTGTTGAGCGACACGCAAAAACGCACGTTGGGTATTGCGGGACAGAAGGTCGACGCACTGGAAGATCGCTTGGCCGTGTATGCCAGCGAGGCGCGTGATCGTGTTGCCAGATGCCTTGGCATGAGCGACGCGAAGGCCATACGTCCACCGCTGCGCTTTGGCGATGGACAGGCAGGATACGCGCTCAGTGGAAGGGGGGCCGTCGATGGGGTGGCCATCGTGCGAGGCATCCATCGGATCTACCCGACCTTGAGCGCGCTGCAGCTTGATGCCTACATTCGCGAGCTGAGAACCCGCCGATTGGGGATGTACGAGCACTTCTCGATGTTGTCATGGCAGCTGGACCAATTGCGCACGGGCCTGGAGGTTTGGCGTAGCGACGCCAGCGGGCTGTTCACTCGCCTGCGTCGTCGTCGGGTTGCTGACCAGATCAGGCGCAGCTGGCGACGTAAGCTCGTCGATGAAAACGGCAGGTACATCCTGGTGATCGACGGTGAGCGGATCGGCGGTCTGCCGACGTTGCCTCAAGGGGTGAGGTTCGATCATGTCGAGCGGCTGGTTTTGCGAAACATGGACCTGTCCGATATCGAAGCGGACTTTCTGCGCCGCTTCCCCAATCTGCGCGAGCTCGATCTGAGGGGGAACCGGCTTGACCATGTACCCCAGGGGCTGGAGCGCCTTGGGCAACTCAGGCTACTCGATCTGTCGAGTAATCTCATCGCCATGGATGAATCCGGCGAACGTTGTCTGCGTAACCTGACCCATCTTCAGTACATCAATCTCAGCCACAATGGCGAGCTTGGCCGGGCGCCGGACCTGAGCCGCTTGCCGCATCTGCGCGAGATGCTCTTGCGTGCGACGGGGCTGATGGCGCTCCCGGAGCGACTCCCACTGGCCGCACTGATAGACCTGCGCAGCAATCGCATTCAATTGCTGCAGCGAGACAACCACCTGCTTCGCCACCGACTCGAGCGGGTGCTGCTGCACGATAATCCGTCCTCACACACTGGCAGCGAAGGGGCAGCCAGTTCGGGTGATGTGTCGTTGTCGCAGGTGAGGGCGATTGCGGGCGAGGATATTCAGGAGAACCCCGGTTACCAGCATGCTGTCGTCGATGCCTCGCTGCGCGCGCGGTGGCTGGACGAGGGGACGGATGAACAGAGCCTGCGCAGGTACGCGCTCTGGGACACGTTGCAGGAGGAGCCTGGCTCGGCGTCGTTGTTTCAATTTCTGGCGGACTTTGCCAGCTCCCGGGATTTCGCGAGGAATCCACAGCGCTTTCGTGCCCGCATCTGGTCACTGTTGCACGCGTGTGCCGAGCGGGAACCCTTGCGCCAGCGCCTGTTCACGATGCTGGATGGCCCACGCGGCTGTGATGACAGATTGTTGCTGACGCTTCGCAACCTGGAGGTGGGCGTGCTTGCTGAACAGGCCATTCTCGGGGTTCCGAAGGATCAGGTGGAAAGCACCTTGCTCGGCCTGGCACGTCCAATGTTTCGCTTCGATGAGATCGAACGGATCGCCAAAGAACACGTCTCCCGTTTGGAGGCCGAACGGGAAGCACTGCTCGGGTTGGAGCTGGAAGCAGGTGTGGTGGATCCTGTTGAGACGGAGCTGGCTTACCAGGTCGCGCTCTATGAGTGGATCGGGCTGCCGTTGCAAAAGGACTGGATGCACTTCGGGCGTTTTTCCAAGCTTACCAAGCATGACGTGGAAATCGCCCAAGCACGGGTGCTCTCGCTGGAAAATGATGACGCCTTGATCGGGTCGCTCGCCCAACGCCCATTTTGGGCTCATTACGTCAAAGAGCGTTATGCGCAGCGCTTTGAGGCGGTGCACCAGGCGTCTTGGGCGGAGCTGGACACGCTCGACGAGAAACTGGCCGCAGGCCAGATCATGGAAGGGGACTACGCAACGCGTGTGAAGGAGATGGCGGACGAATTCAAGCGGGCCGAACGAGAGTTGGTGAAGGTACTGGCCCGGGAGGTGTACATGCGCGCCAAGTCTTAGTCTGGTTGTCGTTACCCCCTGGTTGCGCGTGCGCCGACCAGGGGGCTCGAGGGTCAGGCTGCCTGCACGGCGGCTCGGCAGGTGTGGGCGTGGCGCAGATAATCGGTCAGTGCCTGCGTTTCGGCTGTGCTGGTGAACAGGCCCAGCTTGGTCCTGCGCCAGAGGATGTCATCGGCCTCCACTGCCCATTCCTGGGCGATCAGGTAATCCACTTCACGGCTGAACAAGCCGCCACCGATGGACTGGCCGAGGTCCTCAGGCCCATTTACGCCTTCGAGCAGACGCCACACCCGGCTGCCATAGGTCTGTGCCCAACGCTTGGCGATATCCACCGGCAGCCAGCCATGGCGGGCCAGCACTGCATCCACCAGCGCCTGGACCGTGGTCATGTGTTCACCGCCTGGTAGTGGGGCGGTAGCCGTCCAGCTGTCGCGCATGTGGGTGAAGAACGGCTTGAGTTCGACCATGGCCGACTCGGCCAGCTTGCGGTAAGTGGTGAGCTTGCCGCCGAAGACCGACAACAAGGGTGCCTGGCCGTCGCTTGCGGACAGCGCCAGGGTGTAGTCGCGGGTGACGGCGGAGGGGTTGTCGGACTCGTCGTTGCACAGTGGGCGGACGCCCGAATAGGTGTGCAGGATATCGGCGCGACTGAGCTGATGGTTGAAGTGCTCGTTGACGACCTTGAGCAGGTAGTCGGTTTCCATCTCAGTGATCGCCACCTTGGCCGGGTCGCCGCTGTATTCGCGGTCGGTGGTGCCGATCAGCGTGAAGCGCTCCAGGTACGGGATGGCGAAGACGATACGTTGGTCTTCGTTCTGCAAAATGTAGGCGTGTTCACCGTCATACAGACGCGGAACGATGATGTGGCTGCCTTGGATTAGACGGATGCCGTACGGCGCATCAAGCTTGAGATCGTCCTTGATGAAGCTGGCCACCCAGGGGCCGGCGGCATTGACCAGGGCGCGGGCGCGGATCGTGCGCTGGCTGCCGTCGGCCTGTTGCAGTTGTACCTCCCACAGGCCATCGACGCGTTGTGCACGCAGGCAGCGGGTATGGGTATGGATGTGCGCGCCTTTCTCACGGGCGGCCATGGCATTGAGCACCACCAGACGGGCGTCGTCAACGGCGCAGTCGGCGTACTCGAAGCCACGGGTGATGACGGGCTTGAGCGGGTTGCCCGGCCCGAAGCGCAGGCTGCGCGAGGCCCCTAGGCGTTTGCGCTTGCCCAGGTGATCGTAGAGGAACAGGCCTGCACGGATCATCCAGGCCGGGCGCAGGTGCGGGCGGTGGGGCAGGACGAAACGCATGGGTTTGACGATGTGCGGCGCTTTGGCCAGCAACACCTCGCGCTCGGCCAAGGCCTCACGGACCAGACGGAACTCATAGTGCTCCAGGTAGCGCAGCCCGCCGTGGATCAGCTTGCTGCTGGCCGAGGAGGTATGGCTGGCCAGGTCGTCCTTTTCGCAAAGGAACACCTTCAGGCCGCGCCCCGCTGCGTCGGCGGCGATGCCCACGCCATTGATACCTCCCCCGATCACAGCGAGGTCGTAGCAATCGGCGAGGGGCGGCTGGGACGAAGCAGGCTGGGACACGGCAAGGCCTCCTGGGGCACAGTTCACATCGAAAGTGAACATTGATGTTCATTTTCGAAAATATTAGCGCAACGAAAAGCCGTTATCCAGTCAGTCTCTATAGAAAAAACTGATCAGATGACAAGGGAATGAACAATAGCGAACATGTGAAGCGCCGTTATACGGCACATGCGAGCACTGTGGTTTGGGCAGTTGAGGGTAGCCCTGCGATGGGCTGCGAGGCAGCCCAAGGATATGCTGAATTCCGCCGGGCTCGGATCAGACGACTTCGAGGCGAATCTTGTGCTGGTTGAGCAGTTGGGTAAGAGCCGGGGTGGGGGGCTGGTCGGTCACCAGGCAGTCGACCAGGCTGATCGAACCCAAGCGAACCATGGCGTTGCGGCCGAACTTGCTCGAGTCGGCAGCCAGGATGACCTGGCGAGCATTGTTGATGATCGCCTGGGAAACCCGCACTTCCTGATAGTCGAAGTCCAGCAGGCTGCCGTCTTCGTCGATGCCACTGATACCGACCAGGGCGAAGTCGACCTTGAACTGGTTGATGAAGTCGACGCTTGCCTGGCCCACGACCCCGCCGTCGCGGCGTACGGTGCCGCCGGCCACCAGCACTTCGAAATCGTCCTTGGCGCCGAGGATCGCGGCCACATGCAGGTTGTTGGTGATGACCTTGAGGTGGTTGTGATTGAGCAGGGCGCGTGCGATCGACTCGGTGGTCGTGCCGATGTTGATGAACAGCGAGGCATGGTCGGGAATCTGCCGGGCCACGGCCTCGGCGATGCGTTGCTTCTCGTCGCGCATCTGGTCTGCGCGCATGGCGTAGGCGGTGTTCTCGATGCTCGAATCGTAGGCTGCGCCACCGTGGTAGCGTCGCAGCAGGTTGACCTCGGCGAGCTGGTTGATGTCACGGCGGATGGTTTGTGGGGTGACGACGAACAGCTGCGCCATTTCTTCGATACTGACGTAACCGCGCTCGCGCACCAGTTCGAGGATTTGTTGTTGGCGGGGAGGCAGATTCATGGGCGGTCCTTTGGGGCTGCCGGACAAATTCTGCAATGAAACCAAAGGCGGCTATAAGCTACAAGCTACAAGTTGCAAGCCACAAGAAAAAGCAGCACTCGGTTGGCCGAGGTGCCGATACTTGGCTTGCAGCTTGCAGCTTGCAGCTTGCAGCTTGCAGCTTGCAGCTTGCAGCTTGCAGCTTGC
>NZ_JBEGDO010000021.1:0-94441 GCF_051913525.1 Pseudomonas sp. PKS
CAAGATTCATTTCGCAAAACCCCTATCTGCGCGAGCAGGTAGGGGTTTTGTCTTTTCTGGTTCGACCTTTTTCTCCCCGTGTTGCTTCAGTACTGCCTTTCTGTGGGCCCTTTTCCTATGCAAGCCCCCGGGCCGTGGCTATCATGCCAGCCTAATTCCTAGTCGAGACTGGCATGCTGAAGTTGTTGAATCTCCTCAAGGATGGCCGGTTCCATTCCGGGCAGGCCCTGGGGGAAGCAATGGGGGTGAGTCGCAGCGCCGTGTGGAAGCAGCTGCAGCACCTGGAAAGCGAATTGAACCTTGTCATTCACAAGGTGCGAGGTCGTGGCTATCAATTGGCCGTACCGCTGACCTTGCTCGAGTCTGAGGTTATCCATGAGCACGCCCGGTGCGAACACTGGCCGCTTTGGATTCACGAGACAATCGATTCCACCAATGCCGAAGCCCTGCGTCTTATTTCTGGGGGCGAGTCCGCGCCTTTTCTTGTATTGGCGGAGCAACAGACTGCTGGCCGTGGCCGACGCGGGCGCCAATGGGTGAGTCCGTTCGCTGAAAATCTCTATTACAGCCTAGTGCTGCGGGTCGAGGGCGGCATGCGTCAGCTTGAAGGGCTGAGCCTGGTCGTGGGTTTGGCGGTCATGCGCACCTTGCAGGCGTTCGGTTTGAATAGTGTCGGTTTGAAATGGCCGAATGATGTGCTTGTGGGGGAGCGGAAAATTGCGGGCATCCTGCTGGAGTTGGTGGGCGACCCTGCAGATGTGTGTCATGTAGTGCTGGGTATCGGTATCAATGTGAACATGCAGAGCAATGACCGGGTCGATCAGCAGTGGACTTCGATGAAGCGTGAGGTGGGCGCGTCAATCGACCGCAACTACCTAGTCGCGCAACTCAACCAGCAACTGCAGCATGAGTTGGCCCGTCATCGTCGTTACGGGTTTGCGGCGTTCCAGGAGGAGTGGGAGCAGGCAAGCCTGTGGCAGGGGCGCACGGCGTCCCTGATTGCGGGAAGTAACCGGATCGATGGTGTGGTGCTAGGGGTTGACGGGCAGGGCGCCTTGCGCCTCGAGGTCGACGGTGTGGAGAAGAGCTTTAGTGCTGGAGAGCTCAGTTTGAGGTTGCGTGATGATTCTTGAGCTCGACTGCGGAAATAGTTTCATCAAGTGGCGTGTAATTCATGTCGGCGATGCGACCATTGTGGGTGGGGGCATAGTCGACTCTGATCAGGCTCTGCTGGCCGAAGTGTCGGCGTTGCCTTCCGTGCGCCTTAGTGGCGGCCGGATGGTGAGTGTGCGCAGCGAAGAAGAAACCGAAGCGCTTTGCCTACAGTTGACGAAACATTTCGGTGTCCGGGTGCGAGTTGCTCACCCTGCCCGGGAGATGGCCGGTGTGCGTAACGGATACGACGACTATCAGCGCCTGGGCATGGATCGCTGGTTGGCGGCACTGGGTGCATACCATCTGGCAAAAGGGGCGTGCTTGGTGATTGACCTGGGTACAGCAGCCAAGGCGGACTTCGTCGCTGCGGACGGTCAGCATCTGGGCGGTTACATTTGTCCGGGGATGCCATTGATGCGTAGCCAGTTGCGCACTCATACCCGTCGGATCCGTTACGACGATGCTTCGGCTGAGCGAGCTTTGGTCAGTCTCGTGCCGGGGCGCTCCACCGTGGAAGCTGTCGAGCGCGGGTGTGTGTTGATGTTGCAGGGTTTTGCGCGCACGCAGATCGAGCAGGCGCAGGTGTTATGGGGTGAGTCATTCACGGCGTTCCTTACTGGCGGGGATGCGCCTCTGGTGAGAGATGCCGTTCCTCAGGTTCGGGTGGTGCCCGATCTGGTCTTTGTCGGCCTGGCCATTGCCTGTCCACTTGGTTGAGGTGCCTATGCGTTGGTTGTTTCTGCTGTTGGTGGTGCTCAATGTTGCCTATTACGTCTGGCACCAACAGGAGGCGCCTCTGAAGGCCAAGGAGGTTGCTCCTCTTTCCTTGTACAAAGGTAGTCAGCAAGAAATTCGCCTATTGCGTGAAACAGGTGCTTCTGCGCCGGCCAAGCGCCGCGATGAGTGCCTGGTCGTCGGTGGAGTTCAGACTCAAGAGCAGTTGGACGCGTTGCGTCAGCGCCTGGTAAGCCTGGATATTTCGACAGCGGAGGTGCCTGGTCAGTTACCGGGTGCCGATGGGCGCTGGCTAAAAGTTTCGGCAGAAAGCGAGCGTTTGCTGGACTCTGCGGTACTCTCAAGTCTTTCCAAGGATTTCAAAGACTTAAAACACAAAATTATTTTGTGCGAGGGTATTGCAACTGCTGAATAGCTTGATAGAATGGCGCCCGCTTCGCAGGGAACACCACTGAGGTGGTCGAACCGGAAGCTGTTGTCAAAGTAGCTAACCTCAAGATTTTAATGAGAAAAAGCTTGACAGCAGGACGGCAAGAGTTGAAAATGCCGCCCACACTCAGGAGGGGTTCCCGAGTGGCCAAAGGGATCAGACTGTAAATCTGACGTCTTCGACTTCGAAGGTTCGAATCCTTCCCCCTCCACCAGTTTAGCGAGAGCTGCAAGCTCCGCGGGTATAGTTTAGTGGTAGAACCTCAGCCTTCCAAGCTGATGATGCGGGTTCGATTCCCGCTACCCGCTCCAAGTTTGCTGTTTTTGCGCAAGGTGTTACGCTCTTGTAGCTCAGTTGGTAGAGCACACCCTTGGTAAGGGTGAGGTCAGCGGTTCAAGTCCGCTCAAGAGCTCCATATAAACAAGGCAGATATGAAAATATCTGCCTTTGTTTTATCAGTTGTAGTGACTATTTCTTCTGCGGAGGACTGTATCGATGGCTAAGGAAAAGTTTGATCGTTCCCTTCCCCACGTTAACGTCGGCACCATCGGCCACGTTGACCACGGTAAGACCACTCTGACCGCAGCTCTGACTCGCGTCTGCTCCGAAGTTTTCGGTTCGGCCGTCGTTGAGTTCGACAAGATCGACTCGGCTCCAGAAGAAAAAGCGCGCGGTATCACCATCAACACCGCTCACGTCGAGTACAACTCGAACATTCGTCACTACGCTCACGTTGACTGCCCAGGTCACGCTGACTACGTGAAGAACATGATCACCGGTGCTGCCCAGATGGACGGCGCGATCCTGGTTTGCTCGGCCGCCGATGGTCCGATGCCACAAACCCGTGAGCACATCCTGCTGTCCCGTCAGGTTGGCGTTCCTTACATCGTGGTCTTCCTGAACAAGGCTGACCTGGTAGACGACGCTGAGCTGCTGGAACTGGTCGAGATGGAAGTTCGCGACCTGCTGTCCACCTACGACTTCCCAGGCGACGACACTCCGATCATCATCGGTTCGGCTCGTATGGCTCTGGAAGGCAAAGACGACAACGAAATGGGTACCAGCGCTGTCAAGAAGCTGGTTGAAACTCTGGATGCCTACATTCCTGAGCCAGTTCGTGCCGTTGACCAGCCGTTCCTGATGCCGATCGAAGACGTCTTCTCGATCTCGGGTCGTGGTACCGTTGTTACCGGTCGTATCGAGCGTGGTATCGTCCGCGTTCAGGACGCCCTGGAAATCGTTGGTCTGCGTCCAACCACCACCACCACCTGCACCGGCGTTGAGATGTTCCGCAAGCTGCTGGACGAAGGTCGTGCTGGCGAGAACTGCGGCGTCCTGCTGCGCGGCACCAAGCGTGACGAAGTTGAGCGTGGCCAGGTTCTGGTCAAGCCGGGTTCGGTCAAGCCGCACACCAAGTTCACCGCAGAAGTCTACGTTCTGTCCAAGGAAGAAGGCGGTCGTCACACTCCGTTCTTCAAAGGCTACCGTCCTCAGTTCTACTTCCGTACCACTGACGTGACCGGTAACTGCGAACTGCCGGAAGGCGTTGAAATGGTAATGCCAGGTGACAACATTCAGATGACTGTCACCCTGATCAAGACCATCGCAATGGAAGACGGTCTGCGCTTCGCTATCCGTGAAGGCGGTCGTACCGTCGGCGCCGGCGTCGTAGCAAAAATTATTGAATAAGTAGTTGATTTCTCATGATCAGGTCGGCATAATGGCCGGCCTGATACAGCGTTAAAGGTCAGTAGCTCAATTGGCAGAGCGACGGTCTCCAAAACCGTAGGTTGGGGGTTCGATTCCCTCCTGACCTGCCATTCACTTCGGTGTGATGGCTTTCTTCTCACAGGATCCTCCTCGATGACTCCCAAAACTGAAGCCCAAGAATCGCGTTTTGATCTGTTCAAGTGGCTGGCTGTTGTTGTATTGGTAGTCGTTGGTGTTGTGGGTAATCAATATTACTCCGCGGCTCCAATCCTGTATCGCGTCCTTGCACTTCTTGCCCTGGCTGCTGTTGCAGGCTTTGCTGCCTTGCAGACTGCGAAGGGTAAGGCGTTCTTTGCGCTGGCGAAGGAAGCACGTACCGAGATTCGTAAAGTCGTGTGGCCGACCCGCCAGGAAACCACTCAGACCACGCTCATTGTCGTGGTTGTTGTGTTGGTTATGGCGTTGCTGCTGTGGGGGCTCGATTCCCTGCTCGGCTGGGCGGTCTCCTTGATTGTTGGCTAAGGGTGTCCCGTGGCTAAGCGTTGGTACGTCGTGCATGCTTACTCGGGTTACGAGAAGCATGTGATGCGCTCTCTGATTGAGCGCGTCAAGCTGGCTGGCATGGAAGACGAATTCGGCGAGATCTTGGTCCCGACCGAAGAAGTCGTAGAAATGCGCAATGGCCAGAAGCGCAAGAGCGAGCGCAAATTCTTCCCTGGCTATGTGCTGGTCCAGATGGAAATGAACGAAGGTACTTGGCACCTCGTCAAGGATACTCCTCGTGTCATGGGTTTCATTGGTGGTACCGCAGACAAGCCTGCGCCGATCACAGATAAAGAAGCTGAAGCTATCCTGCGTCGCGTTGCCGATGGTAGTGATAAGCCTAAGCCCAAGACTCTGTTCGAGCCGGGTGAAGTGGTTCGAGTCATTGATGGTCCGTTTGCTGACTTCAATGGCAGTGTCGAAGAGGTTAACTACGAGAAGAGCAGGCTGCAGGTTGCAGTGCTCATTTTCGGTCGCTCTACTCCGGTGGAGCTCGAGTTCAGCCAGGTCGAGAAGGTCTAGGCGAACGACGCATCCCATACCCCGCAGCCCTATGTGCTGCGGGGTTTTGTCGTCACTGGGATAAAACGCAAGTCATACGGGGAGCCATCTGGCGTTCGTACCCGATTTTGGAGTAGCTCATGGCTAAGAAGATTCAGGCTTACATCAAGCTGCAAGTTAAGGCCGGCCAGGCCAACCCAAGCCCACCCGTTGGTCCAGCACTGGGTCAACACGGTGTTAACATCATGGAATTCTGCAAGGCCTTCAACGCCCGTACTCAGGGTCAAGAGCCAGGTCTGCCGACTCCAGTGATCATCACTGTCTACAGCGACCGTAGCTTCACCTTCGAAACCAAGAGCACCCCTGCCTCGGTTCTGCTGAAGAAAGCTGCTGGCCTGGCCAGTGGTTCGGCTCGCCCGAACACCGTCAAGGTTGGTACCGTTACCCGTGCTCAGCTGGAAGAGATCGCCAAGACCAAGCAGGCTGATCTGACTGCCGCTGACCTGGATGCAGCTGTGCGCACCATCGCCGGCTCTGCCCGCAGCATGGGCCTGAACGTGGAGGGTGTGTAATGGCTAAGCTGACTAAGCGCCAAAAGGCTATCGCTGAGAAAATCGAAGCAGGCAAGGCCTACAACTTCGAAGAGGCCGCAACTCTGCTGGCTTCGCTGCCGGCGGCCAAGTTCGTCGAGTCTTACGACATCGCCGTCAACCTCGGTGTTGATCCGCGTAAATCCGACCAGGTCGTTCGCAGCGCTACCGTGCTGCCGCATGGCACTGGCAAGACCGTTCGCGTTGCCGTCTTCACCCAGGGTCCAGCTGCTGAAGCTGCTCTGGCTGCCGGCGCTGACCGCGTAGGTATGGACGATCTGGCTGCCGAAATGAAAGGCGGCGATCTGAACTATGACGTCGTCATCGCATCGCCTGATGCCATGCGCGTTGTGGGTCAGCTGGGTCAGGTCCTGGGTCCTCGCGGCCTGATGCCAAACCCGAAAGTGGGTACTGTAACTCCAGACGTCGCCGGTGCCGTCAAGAACGCCAAGGCTGGTCAGGTTCGCTACCGTACCGACAAGAACGGTATCATTCATACCTCCGTTGGCAAGGTCGGCTTCGAAGCTGGCAAGCTGAAGGAAAACGTTGAAGCCCTGATCGCCGATCTGAAGCGTATCAAGCCGGCTTCCTCGAAAGGTATCTACGTCAAGCGCGTTACCCTGAGCACCACCATGGGCCCAGGTCTGATCATCGATCAGAGCTCGCTGAACGTGTAATGCTCGGCCGGTGCGGCCCTGTCCGCACCGGCTGCTTAAAATTGGGGTCCCTGCCTGGCGGGGGCTATCCAAGACCGTAGGCGGCGCAAGCCTTAAACCACAAGCCTACGCAGATGGTGCTCCCGATTCGTTACCGAATCAGACACCAAAACGACATCTGGCCTCGGCTGGATGAAACGGTAGAAACCAGGAGTAAACCCGTGGCAATTAAACTCGAAGACAAGAAGGCCATCGTCGCTGAAGTCAACGAGGCTGCCAAAGTCGCTCTGTCCGCTGTCGTGGCTGATGCCCGTGGTGTGACTGTAGGCGCAATGACCGGACTCCGTAAAGAGGCCCGCGAAGCTGGCGTTTACGTACGTGTCGTACGTAACACCCTGCTCAAGCGCGCTGTTGAAGGCACCGAGTACTCGATCCTCAACGACGCGTTCAAAGGCCCGACCCTGATCGCTTTCTCCAACGAACATCCGGGCGCTGCTGCTCGTCTGTTCAAGGAGTTCGCCAAGGGTCAGGACAAGTTCGAGATCAAGGCAGCTGCGTTCGACGGCAAGTTCCTTGCCGCTAACCAGATCGACGTGCTGGCAACCCTGCCAACTCGCGACGAGGCTATCGCACAGCTGATGAGCGTAATCCAAGGTGCAACCAGCAAGCTGGCTCGTACCCTGGCTGCTCTGCGCGACCAGAAAGAAGCCGCTGCTGCCTAAGGCCGCGTAGCTTTTTTCGAAATCAAACGTTTAATTTGATGGCCGCGTAGGCTGTCACCCCAATACAGGAATTCATAGTCATGTCTCTGACTAACGAGCAAATCATCGAAGCGATCGGCCAGAAAACTGTTCTGGAAATTGTTGAACTGATCAAGGCGATGGAAGAAACCTTCGGCGTTACCGCTGCTGCCGCCGTTGCTGCTGCCCCTGCTGGTGGCGCTGCTGCCGCTGCTGAAGAGCAGACCGAGTTCAACGTCGTTCTGGCCGAAGCTGGCGACAAGAAGGTCAACGTGATCAAGGCAGTTCGTGAACTGACCGGTCTGGGCCTGAAAGAAGCCAAAGAGAAAGTAGACGGCGCTCCTGCTGTCATCGCTGAAGGCGTTTCGAAAGAAGCCGCTGAAGACGCGAAGAAGAAGCTGGAAGAAGCAGGCGCTAAAGTCGAGCTGAAGTAATTTCGACTTTGCGACTCCAGCCCAAGCGTTGAGCGAAAGGCTGACGGCTGGTGGCTTATGCCACCGGCCTTTTTCCGTTATTGGTGGCCGATCAAGTCGGCCCCGATAACGAGCTGTAAAACACCCAAGAGGGTGTGCAAACCATGGGGTTTGCAGATTTTCTGGCTGCTTCCGCTCGGGAGGAGCCAAACAAGCAGGTGACCAAGCTGGGGAACGCTGATGGCTTACTCATACACTGAGAAAAAACGTATCCGCAAGGACTTTAGCAAGTTGCCGGACGTCATGGATGTGCCTTACCTCCTGGCCATCCAGCTGGATTCGTATCGCGAATTCCTGCAGGCGGGAGCATCCAAGGATCAGTTCCGCGACGTCGGCCTGCACGCGGCCTTCAAATCGGTATTCCCGATCATCAGCTACTCCGGCAATGCTGCCCTGGAGTACGTCGGCTATCGCCTGGGCGAGCCGGCCTTCGATGTGAAGGAATGTGTCCTGCGCGGTGTGACATTCGCTGTTCCGCTGCGTGTGAAGGTGCGCCTGATCATCTTCGACAAGGAATCGTCGAACAAAGCGATCAAGGACATCAAAGAGCAAGAAGTCTACATGGGTGAAATCCCCCTGATGACTGAGAACGGTACCTTCGTTATCAACGGTACCGAGCGTGTAATCGTTTCCCAGCTGCACCGTTCGCCAGGTGTGTTCTTCGACCACGACCGTGGCAAGACCCACAGCTCCGGCAAACTGCTTTACTCCGCCCGTATCATTCCTTACCGCGGCTCCTGGCTGGACTTCGAGTTCGATCCGAAGGACTGCGTGTTCGTTCGTATCGACCGCCGTCGCAAGCTGCCGGCCTCGGTACTGCTGCGCGCGTTGGGTTACAGCACCGAAGAAATCCTCAACACCTTCTATACCACCAACGTGTTCCACGTTTCCGGCGAAAAACTCAGCCTGGAACTGGTGCCTCAGCGTCTGCGTGGTGAAGTCGCGGTCATGGATATCCATGACGGCAGCGGAAAGATCATCGTTGAGCAAGGCCGTCGTATCACCGCGCGCCACATCAACCAGCTCGAAAAAGCCGGCGTCAAGCAGCTGGACGTTCCAATGGAATACGTCCTGGGTCGCACCACTGCCAAGGCCATCGTGCATCCGGCCACCGGCGAGATCCTGGCCGAATGCAACACCGAGCTGACCACCGAGCTGCTGATCAAGGTCGCCAAGGCTCAGGTTGTACGCATCGAGACCCTGTACACCAACGACATCGACTGCGGTCCGTTCATCTCGGATACCCTGAAGATCGACACCACCAGCAACCAGCTGGAAGCTCTGGTGGAAATCTACCGCATGATGCGTCCAGGCGAGCCGCCAACCAAGGATGCCGCCGAGACCCTGTTCAACAACCTGTTCTTCAGCGCCGAGCGTTACGATCTGTCCGCTGTTGGCCGCATGAAGTTCAACCGTCGTATCGGTCGCACCGAGATCGAAGGTTCGGGCGTGCTGAGCAAGGAAGATATCGTCGATGTCCTGAAGACCTTGGTCGATATTCGTAACGGCAAAGGCATCGTCGACGACATCGACCACCTGGGTAACCGTCGTGTCCGCTGCGTCGGCGAGATGGCCGAGAACCAGTTCCGTGTCGGCCTGGTGCGCGTCGAGCGCGCGGTCAAGGAACGTCTGTCGATGGCCGAAAGCGAAGGCTTGATGCCGCAGGACCTGATCAACGCCAAGCCAGTCGCGGCGGCGGTGAAGGAGTTCTTCGGTTCCAGCCAGCTCTCGCAGTTCATGGACCAGAACAACCCACTCTCCGAGATCACCCACAAGCGCCGTGTCTCTGCGCTCGGCCCGGGTGGTCTGACCCGTGAGCGTGCAGGCTTCGAAGTCCGTGACGTACACCCGACCCACTACGGCCGTGTGTGCCCGATCGAGACCCCAGAAGGTCCGAACATCGGTCTGATCAACTCCCTGGCTGCATACGCCCGCACCAACCAGTACGGCTTCCTGGAAAGCCCGTACCGCGTGGTGAAAGAAGGTGTGGTCACCGACGACATCGTGTTCCTGTCCGCCATCGAAGAGGCCGATCACGTGATCGCCCAGGCTTCCGCTGCGATGAACGACCAGAAACAACTGATCGATGAGCTGGTTGCCGTACGTCACCTGAACGAATTCACCGTCAAGGCGCCGGAAGACGTCACCCTGATGGACGTTTCGCCGAAGCAGGTTGTTTCTGTCGCTGCCTCGCTGATCCCGTTCCTCGAGCACGACGACGCCAACCGTGCATTGATGGGTTCGAACATGCAGCGTCAGGCTGTTCCGACTCTGCGTGCCGACAAGCCGCTGGTAGGTACCGGCATGGAGCGCAACGTCGCTCGTGACTCCGGCGTCTGCGTCGTTGCTCGTCGTGGTGGTGTGATCGACTCGGTCGATGCCAGCCGTATCGTCGTGCGTGTAGCCGATGACGAAGTCGAAACCGGCGAAGCAGGTGTGGATATCTACAACCTGACCAAGTACACCCGTTCGAACCAGAACACCTGCATCAACCAGCGTCCGCTGGTGAGCAAAGGTGATGTGGTCGCGCGTGGTGACATCATGGCCGACGGCCCATCCACCGACATGGGTGAGTTGGCGCTGGGTCAGAACATGCGCATCGCGTTCATGGCGTGGAACGGCTTCAACTTCGAAGACTCCATCTGCCTGTCCGAGCGTGTGGTTCAGGAAGACCGCTTCACCACTATCCACATCCAGGAACTGACCTGTGTGGCGCGTGACACCAAGCTTGGCCCAGAGGAAATCACCGCGGACATCCCGAACGTGGGTGAGGCTGCGCTGAACAAGCTGGACGAAGCCGGTATCGTCTACGTGGGTGCCGAAGTCGGCGCTGGCGACATTCTGGTCGGTAAGGTCACTCCGAAAGGCGAGACTCAGCTGACTCCAGAGGAAAAACTGCTGCGTGCGATCTTCGGTGAGAAGGCCAGTGACGTAAAAGACACCTCCCTGCGCGTGCCGACCGGCACCAAGGGTACTGTCATCGACGTCCAGGTCTTCACCCGTGATGGCGTTGAGCGCGACAGCCGCGCCCTGGCCATCGAGAAGATGCAGCTGGACGAGATCCGCAAGGACCTCAACGAAGAGTTCCGTATCGTCGAAGGCGCGACTTTCGAGCGTCTGCGTGCGGCTCTGAACGGCCAAGTGGTCGACGGTGGCGCGGGCCTGAAGAAAGGCACCGTGATCACTGACGACGTACTGAACGGTCTGGAGCACGGTCAGTGGTTCAAGCTGCGCATGGCCGAAGATGCTCTGAACGAGCAGTTGGAAAAGGCTCAGCAGTACATCGTCGATCGCCGTCGTCTGCTGGACGACAAGTTCGAAGACAAGAAGCGCAAGCTGCAGCAGGGCGATGACCTGGCACCGGGCGTGCTGAAGATCGTCAAGGTCTACCTGGCTATCCGTCGTCGCATCCAACCGGGCGACAAGATGGCAGGCCGTCACGGTAACAAAGGTGTGGTCTCCGTGATCATGCCGGTCGAAGACATGCCGCACGACGCCAACGGTACTCCGGTCGACGTCGTTCTGAACCCGCTGGGCGTACCTTCGCGTATGAACGTCGGTCAGATCCTTGAAACCCACCTGGGCCTTGCGGCCAAGGGCTTGGGCGAGAAGATCGATCGCATGATCGAAGAGCAGCGCAAAGCCGCTGAGCTGCGCAGCTTCCTGACCGAGGTCTACAACGAGATCGGTGGTCGTCAGGAAAACCTGGATGAGTTCTCGGACGAAGAGATCATCGCGCTGGCCAACAACCTGAAGAAAGGCGTGCCGATGGCTACCCCGGTCTTCGACGGTGCCAAGGAGCGTGAGATCAAGGCCATGCTGAAGCTGGCCGACATGCCTGAGAGCGGCCAGATGGTCCTGTTCGATGGCCGTACCGGCAACAAGTTCGAGCGTCCTGTGACTGTCGGTTACATGTACATGCTCAAGCTGAACCACTTGGTGGACGACAAGATGCACGCGCGTTCCACTGGTTCGTACAGCCTGGTTACCCAGCAGCCGCTGGGTGGTAAGGCGCAGTTCGGTGGTCAGCGTTTCGGGGAGATGGAAGTGTGGGCGCTGGAAGCATACGGCGCGGCATACACCCTGCAAGAAATGCTCACAGTGAAGTCGGACGACGTGAACGGCCGTACCAAGATGTACAAGAACATCGTGGATGGCGATCACCGTATGGAGCCGGGCATGCCCGAGTCCTTCAACGTGTTGATCAAAGAGATCCGTTCGCTCGGTATCGATATCGATCTGGAAACCGAATAACACGTGACGCGAAGGGGAGCGGGGCAGGTACTGCCCGCTTCCTGCTCCGCCAGGAGGAAAGGCCTTGAAAGACCTACTGAATTTGCTGAAAAACCAGGGTCAAGTCGAAGAGTTCGACGCCATCCGCATCGGTCTGGCGTCGCCTGAAATGATCCGTTCGTGGTCGTTCGGTGAAGTTAAGAAGCCGGAAACCATCAACTACCGTACGTTCAAGCCTGAGCGTGACGGTCTGTTCTGCGCCAAGATTTTTGGCCCAGTCAAGGACTACGAGTGCCTGTGTGGCAAGTACAAGCGCCTTAAGCACCGCGGCGTCATCTGCGAGAAGTGCGGCGTTGAAGTTGCTCTGGCCAAGGTTCGTCGTGAGCGCATGGCGCACATCGAGCTGGCCTCGCCGGTTGCCCACATCTGGTTCCTGAAGTCGCTGCCGTCCCGTATCGGCCTGCTGATGGACATGACCCTGCGTGACATCGAGCGCGTGCTCTACTTCGAGAGCTACGTCGTTATCGATCCGGGCATGACCACCCTCGAGAAGGGTCAGCTGCTCAACGACGAACAGTACTTCGAAGCGCTGGAAGAGTTCGGTGACGACTTCGACGCCCGCATGGGTGCCGAGGCCGTTCGCGAGCTGCTGCACGCTATCGACCTGGAGCACGAGATCGGTCGCCTGCGCGAAGAGATTCCGCAGACCAACTCGGAAACCAAGATCAAGAAGCTGTCCAAGCGCCTGAAGCTGATGGAGGCTTTCCAGGGCTCGGGCAACCTGCCTGAGTGGATGGTCCTGACCGTTCTGCCGGTTCTGCCGCCGGACCTGCGTCCGCTGGTTCCGCTGGATGGCGGTCGCTTCGCGACTTCCGACTTGAACGACCTGTACCGCCGGGTGATCAACCGTAACAACCGTCTGAAGCGCCTGCTCGATCTGTCGGCGCCGGACATCATCGTGCGCAACGAAAAGCGCATGCTGCAGGAAGCGGTCGACGCCCTGCTGGACAACGGCCGCCGCGGTCGCGCCATCACTGGCTCGAACAAGCGTCCGCTGAAGTCCCTGGCTGACATGATCAAAGGTAAGCAAGGTCGCTTCCGTCAGAACCTGCTCGGTAAGCGCGTGGACTACTCCGGTCGTTCCGTAATTACCGTAGGCCCGACCCTGCGCCTGCACCAGTGCGGTCTGCCGAAGAAGATGGCCCTGGAGCTGTTCAAGCCGTTCATTTTCGGCAAGCTGGAAATGCGTGGTCTGGCGACCACCATCAAGGCTGCCAAGAAGATGGTCGAGCGCGAGCTGCCGGAGGTTTGGGACGTCCTCGCCGAGGTGATCCGCGAACACCCCGTTCTGCTCAACCGTGCACCGACCCTTCACCGTCTGGGGATCCAGGCGTTCGAGCCGGTGCTGATCGAAGGTAAGGCTATTCAGCTGCACCCGCTGGTGTGTGCTGCGTACAACGCCGACTTCGACGGTGACCAGATGGCCGTTCACGTGCCGCTGACGCTGGAAGCCCAGCTGGAAGCGCGCGCGCTGATGATGTCGACCAACAACATCCTGTCGCCTGCCAACGGTGAGCCGATCATCGTGCCGTCCCAGGACGTGGTTCTGGGTCTGTACTACATGACCCGTGAAGCCATCAACGCCAAGGGCGAAGGTCGTGTGTTTGCCGACCTGCAGGAAGTCGACCGCGTATTCCGCGCCGGCGAAGCTGCGCTGCACGCCAAGATCAAGGTCCGTATCAATGAGACCGTGAAAGAGCGTGACGGCAGCATCGTCAAGAACACCCGTATCGTCGACACTACCGTCGGCCGTGCGCTGCTGTTCCAGGTAGTCCCAGCCGGCCTGCCGTTCGACGTCGTGAACCAGTCGATGAAGAAGAAGGCGATCTCCAAGCTGATCAACCAGTGCTATCGCGTGGTGGGTCTGAAGGAAACCGTCATCTTTGCCGACCAGCTGATGTACACCGGCTTTGCCTACTCGACCATTTCCGGCGTTTCGATCGGCGTTAACGACTTTGTTATCCCGGATGAGAAGGCGCGCATCATCGGTACTGCTACCGATGAAGTGAAGGAAATCGAGAGCCAGTACGCCTCCGGCCTGGTAACCCAGGGCGAGAAGTACAACAAGGTCATCGACTTGTGGTCCAAGGCGAACGACGAAGTGTCCAAGGCGATGATGGCCAACCTCTCGAAAGAGAAGGTCATCGATCGTGATGGCAACGAAGTCGAGCAAGAGTCCTTCAACTCGATGTACATGATGGCTGACTCCGGTGCGCGGGGTTCCGCTGCCCAGATCCGTCAGCTGGCCGGTATGCGTGGTCTGATGGCCAAGCCGGACGGCTCCATCATCGAGACGCCGATCACTGCGAACTTCCGTGAAGGTCTGAGCGTACTGCAGTACTTCATCTCGACCCACGGTGCTCGTAAGGGTCTGGCGGATACCGCACTGAAGACTGCGAACTCCGGTTACCTGACCCGTCGTCTGGTTGACGTGGCGCAGGATCTGGTCGTGACCGAGATCGACTGCGGCACTGATCAGGGTCTGCTGATGACCCCGCACATCGAAGGCGGTGACGTTGTAGAGCCGCTGGGTGAGCGTGTACTGGGTCGTGTCATCGCCCGTGACGTGTTCAAGCCTGGCACCGAGGACGTCATCGTTCCTGCCGGTACCCTGGTCGACGAGAAGTGGGTCGAGTTCATCGAGCTGAACAGCATCGACGAAGTGGTCGTGCGTTCCCCGATCAGCTGCGAAACCCGCTACGGTATTTGCGCCAAGTGCTACGGTCGTGACCTGGCTCGTGGTCACCAGGTGAACATCGGTGAAGCTGTCGGCGTTATCGCTGCGCAGTCGATCGGTGAGCCGGGTACCCAGCTGACCATGCGTACGTTCCACATCGGTGGTGCTGCAAGCCGGACCTCGGCTGCCGACAGCGTCCAGGTGAAGAACGGCGGTATGGTTCGTCTGCATAACCTCAAGCAGGTCGAGCGTGCCGATGGCAACCTCGTTGCCGTTTCGCGTTCCGGCGAGCTGGCCATTGCCGACGAATTCGGTCGTGAGCGTGAGCGCTACAAGCTGCCTTACGGTGCGGTGATTTCGGTCAAGGAAGGTGAAAAGGTCGAAGCTGGCGCCATCGTCGCCAAGTGGGACCCGCACACCCACCCGATCGTGACCGAACTCAAGGGTACCGTGACCTTCGTGGGCATGGAGGAAGGCATCACCATCAAGCGTCAGACCGACGAACTGACCGGTCTGACCAACATCGAAGTGATGGACGTCAAGGATCGCCCTGCCGCAGGCAAGGAAATCCGTCCAGCGATCAAGATGGTCGACGCTGCTGGCAAGGACCTGTATCTGCCGGGTACCGACGTACCTGCCCAGTACTTCCTGCCGGCCAACGCCCTCGTAGGTGTGGCTGACGGTGCACAGATCGGTGTAGGTGACGTTATCGCGCGTATTCCGCAAGAAACGTCCAAGACCCGTGACATCACCGGTGGTCTGCCGCGCGTTGCCGACCTGTTCGAAGCGCGCCGTCCGAAAGAAGCCTCGATCTTGGCTGAAGTCAGCGGCACCATCGCGTTCGGTAAGGAAACCAAGGGCAAGCGTCGCCTGGTCATCACGCCGACCGATGGCAGCGAGCCGTACGAAGAGCTGATTCCGAAGTGGCGCCACCTGAACGTCTTCGAAGGCGAACAGGTAAACCGCGGCGAAGTTATCTCCGACGGTCCGAGCGATCCGCACGACATCCTGCGTCTGCTGGGTGTAAGCGCGCTGGCCAAGTACATCGTCAACGAGATTCAGGATGTTTACCGCCTGCAGGGCGTGAAGATCAACGACAAGCACATCGAGACCATCCTGCGTCAGATGCTGCGTAAAGTTGAGATCACCGAATCCGGCGACTCCAGCTTCATCAAGGGCGACCAGATGGAACTGACTCAGGTGCTGGTCGAGAACGAGCGTCTCGCCGCCGAAGATAAGTTCGTCTCGAAGTTCTCGCGTGTACTGCTGGGTATCACCAAGGCCTCGCTGTCGACCGAGTCGTTCATTTCCGCGGCTTCCTTCCAGGAAACCACGCGCGTTCTGACCGAAGCGGCCGTCACTGGCAAGCGTGACTACCTGCGCGGTCTGAAAGAGAACGTGGTCGTGGGTCGTCTGATCCCGGCAGGTACCGGTCTGGCCTACCACAGCGAGCGCAAGCGCCGCCGTGATGCCGACAAGCCGCTGCGTGTAAGTGCCAGTGAGGTGGAAGCCGCACTGACCGAAGCGCTGAACTCCAGCGGTAACTAAGAACAGGGCTGGGCCCCGGTTCATCCTCCACGTCATTGGCGACATGAATTGTTGCCGATGACCGGGCGAGGAGGGCCGGGGCCTCGTCTTGACTGGGTGCAAGATCCTCTTTAGACTTTTGTACCCTTAAATTTGGTGAGGCTCCGTCTCGCCAATTTTTGGCTTTCTTGCAAGACAATAGCGTCGCAAGACAATCAGTGGAGCTAGTAGATGGCAACTATCAACCAGCTGGTACGTCAGCCGCGTAAGCGTACCGTCGAGAAATCCGACGTACCTGCGCTGCAGAACTGCCCGCAGCGTCGTGGCGTGTGCACCCGTGTGTACACCACCACGCCGAAAAAACCTAACTCGGCACTGCGTAAAGTATGCCGTGTGCGTCTGACCAACGGTTTCGAGGTTTCCTCGTACATCGGTGGTGAAGGCCACAACCTGCAAGAGCACAGCGTCGTTCTGATCCGTGGCGGCCGTGTAAAAGACTTGCCAGGTGTTCGTTACCACACCGTTCGCGGCTCTCTGGATACTTCGGGCGTTAAAGGCCGTAACCAGGGTCGTTCGAAGTACGGTACCAAGCGTCCGAAGTAATCGGCCGTTTGCAGACATCCATTTTTTGAGTCGATAAGAGTAAGGTCGGGCAGGGGTCGAAGACCCACGTCCCGGGCTAACCTGAAGACCGTTTGAGGGCTTATCATGCCAAGACGTCGTGTAGCAGCAAAACGTGAGATCCTGGACGATCCGAAGTACGGATCCCAGATTCTCGCCAAGTTCATGAACCACGTGATGGAAAGCGGCAAGAAGGCCGTAGCCGAGCGCATCGTTTATGGTGCCCTGGATACCGTCAAAGCACGCAAGAACAGCGACCCCCTGGAAATCTTCGAGAAAGCTCTCGACGCCATCGCTCCGCTGGTCGAAGTAAAGTCCCGCCGTGTAGGCGGTGCCACTTACCAGGTCCCGGTTGAAGTTCGTCCGTCCCGTCGTAACGCTCTGGCAATGCGCTGGCTCGTAGACTACGCCCGCAAGCGTGGCGAGAAGTCCATGGCTCTGCGCCTGGCCGGTGAACTGCTGGATGCTGCTGAAGGCAAGGGTGCTGCAGTCAAGAAGCGTGAAGACGTGCACCGTATGGCCGAGGCCAACAAGGCGTTCTCGCACTACCGCTTCTAATTCAAGCATCAATCTTTTTGCGAGGGCTTTATGGCTCGTACTACAGCAATTAACCGCTACCGTAACATCGGTATCTGCGCGCACGTTGACGCGGGCAAGACTACCACTACCGAGCGGATCCTGTTTTACACAGGTCTGAGCCACAAGATGGGCGAGGTGCATGATGGCGCCGCGACCACCGACTGGATGGTGCAGGAGCAGGAGCGCGGTATCACCATTACCTCCGCTGCCGTTACCACCTTCTGGAAAGGCTCCCGTGGTCAGTACGACAACTACCGCGTAAACGTCATCGATACCCCCGGCCACGTTGACTTCACCATTGAAGTTGAGCGTTCGCTGCGCGTACTCGACGGCGCGGTCGTCGTATTCTGCGGTACCTCTGGTGTTGAGCCGCAGTCCGAAACCGTATGGCGTCAGGCCAACAAGTACGGCGTTCCACGTGTTGTATACGTGAACAAGATGGACCGTGCTGGTGCCAACTTCCTGCGCGTTGTCGGCCAGATCAAGAACCGTCTGGGTCACACCCCGGTACCAATCCAGCTGGCTATCGGTTCGGAAGACAACTTCCAGGGTCAGGTCGACCTGATCAAGATGAAAGCCATCTACTGGAACGATGACGACAAGGGCACCACCTATCGCGAGGAAGAAATTCCTGCCGATATGCTGGAGCTGGCTGAAGAGTGGCGCGCCAACATGGTCGAGTCCGCTGCCGAAGCCAACGAAGAGCTGATGAACAAGTACCTTGAAGAAGGTGACCTGTCTGTCGAAGAGATCAAGGCCGGTCTGCGTGCCCGTACTCTGGCGAGCGAAATCGTTCCTGCTGTCTGCGGCTCCTCGTTCAAGAACAAGGGTGTTCCCCTGGTTCTCGACGCCGTGATCGATTTCCTGCCTGCTCCGACCGAGATTCCTGCGATCAAGGGTATCCACCCTGATCTGGCTGATACGCCGAAGGAAGAAATCACCGAAGAGCAGCAGGACGAGCGTCATGCCGACGACAACGAGCCGTTCTCGGCTCTGGCGTTCAAGATCGCTACCGACCCGTTCGTTGGTACCCTGACCTTCGTTCGCGTCTACTCGGGCGTTCTGAGCTCTGGTGACTCGGTCATCAACTCGGTCAAAGGCAAGAAAGAGCGCGTTGGTCGTATGGTGCAGATGCACGCCAACCAGCGTGAAGAGATCAAGGAAGTTCGCGCTGGCGACATCGCGGCCCTGATCGGCATGAAGGACGTTACCACTGGTGAGACCCTGTGCGACGCCGACAAGCCAATCATCCTTGAGCGCATGGACTTCCCTGAGCCTGTAATCTCGCTCTCCGTTGAGCCGAAGACCAAGCAGGATCAGGAGAAGATGGGTATCGCTCTGGGCAAGCTGGCCCAGGAAGACCCGTCGTTCCGCGTCAAGACCGACGAAGAGACTGGCCAGACCATCATCTCCGGTATGGGTGAGCTGCACCTGGACATCATCGTTGACCGCATGAAGCGTGAATTCAACGTTGAAGCCAACATCGGCAAGCCGCAGGTTTCTTACCGCGAGAAGATCACCAAGTCCGGTGTCGAGATCGAGGGCAAGTTCGTTCGTCAGTCCGGTGGTCGTGGTCAGTTCGGTCACTGCTGGATCCGCTTCTCCGAGCCGGATCAGGATGCCAACGGCAACATCACCGAAGGCCTGGTCTTCACCAACGAAGTCGTTGGCGGTGTTGTTCCGAAGGAATACATCCCTGCGATCCAGAAGGGTATCGAAGAGCAGATGAAGAACGGCGTCGTTGCCGGCTATCCTCTGATCGGCCTTAAGGCTACCGTGTTCGACGGTTCTTACCACGACGTCGACTCCAACGAGATGGCGTTCAAGATCGCGGCCTCCATGGCGACCAAGCAGCTGGCTCAGAAGGGCGGCGGTGTTGTGCTTGAACCGATCATGAAGGTTGAGGTAGTAACCCCTGAGGATTACATGGGTGACGTGATGGGTGACCTGAACCGTCGTCGTGGTCTGATCCAGGGTATGGATGACTCGGTCTCCGGCAAGGTTATCCGTGCAGAAGTCCCGCTGGGAGAAATGTTCGGTTATGCGACCGACGTCCGTTCCATGTCTCAGGGTCGCGCAAGCTACTCCATGGAATTCTCCAAGTACTCCGAAGCTCCGTCGAACATCGTCGAAGCACTCGTTAAAAAACAAGGCTAATCCAGCCCTTTAGGCAAGAGGTTCACTGTCGTGGCTAAAGAAAAATTTGATCGTTCCCTTCCCCACGTTAACGTCGGCACCATCGGCCACGTTGACCACGGTAAGACCACTCTGACCGCAGCTCTGACTCGCGTCTGCTCCGAAGTTTTCGGTTCGGCCGTCGTTGAGTTCGACAAGATCGACTCGGCTCCAGAAGAAAAAGCGCGCGGTATCACCATCAACACCGCTCACGTCGAGTACAACTCGAACATTCGTCACTACGCTCACGTTGACTGCCCAGGTCACGCTGACTACGTGAAGAACATGATCACCGGTGCTGCCCAGATGGACGGCGCGATCCTGGTTTGCTCGGCCGCCGATGGTCCGATGCCACAAACCCGTGAGCACATCCTGCTGTCCCGTCAGGTTGGCGTTCCTTACATCGTGGTCTTCCTGAACAAGGCTGACCTGGTAGACGACGCTGAGCTGCTGGAACTGGTCGAGATGGAAGTTCGCGACCTGCTGTCCACCTACGACTTCCCAGGCGACGACACTCCGATCATCATCGGTTCGGCTCGTATGGCTCTGGAAGGCAAAGACGACAACGAAATGGGTACCAGCGCTGTCAAGAAGCTGGTTGAAACTCTGGATGCCTACATTCCTGAGCCAGTTCGTGCCGTTGACCAGCCGTTCCTGATGCCGATCGAAGACGTCTTCTCGATCTCGGGTCGTGGTACCGTTGTTACCGGTCGTATCGAGCGTGGTATCGTCCGCGTTCAGGACGCCCTGGAAATCGTTGGTCTGCGTCCAACCACCACCACCACCTGCACCGGCGTTGAGATGTTCCGCAAGCTGCTGGACGAAGGTCGTGCTGGCGAGAACTGCGGCGTCCTGCTGCGCGGCACCAAGCGTGACGAAGTTGAGCGTGGCCAGGTTCTGGTCAAGCCGGGTTCGGTCAAGCCGCACACCAAGTTCACCGCAGAAGTCTACGTTCTGTCCAAGGAAGAAGGCGGTCGTCACACTCCGTTCTTCAAAGGCTACCGTCCTCAGTTCTACTTCCGTACCACTGACGTGACCGGTAACTGCGAACTGCCGGAAGGCGTTGAAATGGTAATGCCAGGTGACAACATTCAGATGACTGTCACCCTGATCAAGACCATCGCAATGGAAGACGGTCTGCGCTTCGCTATCCGTGAAGGCGGTCGTACCGTCGGCGCCGGCGTCGTAGCCAAAATCATCGAGTAATCACTCGGTCGATTGAAAAAAGCCCCCGCTCAGCGGGGGCTTTTTTTATTGGGTTGACACTAAATAGGGGCGTCTATAGAATCACGCCTCCTTTTAACGGGCGTAGTGCGCCCGATGGGAACAGCCTGGAGTCTGAAATCCAATGCAAAATCAGCAAATCCGTATCAGGTTGAAGGCTTTTGACCATCGCCTGATCGACCAATCCACCCAGGAAATCGTGGAAACCGCGAAACGTACTGGTGCACAAGTGCGTGGTCCAATTCCACTGCCAACCCGCAAAGAGCGTTTCACCGTTCTGGTTTCCCCGCACGTCAACAAAGACGCGCGTGACCAGTACGAGATCCGCACTCATAAGCGTGTTCTGGACATCGTCCAGCCAACGGATAAAACCGTTGACGCGCTGATGAAGCTTGACCTTGCGGCAGGCGTGGAAGTACAGATCAGCCTCGGCTAAGACTTCGGTCTGAGTCGTGTAACGCTCTGAAATGGGCGGCCATAGCGGGTGAAAGCCCCGTACACTCATGAGGTTTACAACATGACTATTGGTGTAGTCGGTCGCAAGTGCGGTATGACCCGCATTTTCACCGAAGAAGGTGTCTCCATTCCGGTCACGGTCATCGAGATCGAGCCGAATCGCGTCACCCAGTTCAAAACTGAAGAAACCGATGGCTACCGTGCAGTGCAAGTCACTGTAGGTGAGCGTCGTGCTTCGCGCGTGACTGCCGCTCAGGCAGGTCACTTCGCCAAGGCTAACGTTGCCGCTGGTCGCGGTGTCTGGGAGTTCCGTCTTGAAGAAGGCGATTTCCAGGCTGGCGATCTGATCAAAGCTGAACTCTTCACTGCAGGCCAGCTGGTAGACGTAACCGGTCAGTCCAAAGGTAAAGGCTTCGCCGGTACCATCAAGCGCTGGAACTTCCGTGGTCAAGACAACACCCACGGTAACTCCGTATCGCACCGTGTCCCTGGCTCCATCGGCCAGTGCCAGACTCCTGGTCGTGTATTCAAGGGCAAGAAGATGTCCGGTCACATGGGCGCCGAGCGCGTGACTGTTCAGTCCCTGGAAGTAGTACGCGTAGACGCAGAACGCAACCTGCTGCTGGTCAAGGGTGCCGTTCCAGGCGCTACTGGCGGCGACGTGGTTGTGCGTCCAGCTGTCAAGGCTCGCGGTTAAGGGGAAACTGACATGCAACTTAATGTAAATGACGCTCAGGCGATCGAAGTTTCCGAACTGACTTTCGGTGGCGAATTCAACGAGACGCTGGTACACCAAGCAGTCGTGGCCTACATGGCCGGCGGCCGTCAGGGCACCAAGCAGCAGAAGACCCGTTCCGACGTAGCTGGTGGCGGCAAGCGCCCGTGGCGTCAGAAAGGCACCGGCCGCGCTCGTGCCGGTACCACTCGCGGCCCGATCTGGCGCGGCGGTGGCGTCACCTTCGCAGCTCGTCCGCAGGACCACTCGCAGAAGCTCAACAAGAAGATGTATCGCGCAGCCCTGCGCTCCATCCTCTCCGAGCTGGTACGTAGCGAGCGTCTGGTCGTAGTTCAGGACTTCGCTGTTGAAGCTCCGAAGACCAAAGACCTGCTGAACAAGCTGAACGGCATGGGTCTGAACGACGTACTGATCGTTTCCGACGCTGTTGATCAGAACCTGTACCTGGCTGCTCGTAACCTGCCGCACGTCGACGTACGTGACGTTCAAGGTTCCGATCCGGTCAGTCTGATCGCATACGAGAAAGTGTTGATCACTGTCTCGGCCGTGAAGAAATTCGAGGAGCTGCTGGGATGAACCAGGAACGCGTATTTAAAGTCCTCCTTGGCCCGCACGTTTCCGAGAAGGCTACCGTTCTGGCTGAGAAAAAAGGCCAGTTCGTATTCAAGGTTGCTACTGACGCAACCAAGCTGGAAATCAAGAAAGCTGTCGAAGGCCTGTTCAACGTAAAAGTTGAAAACGTGTCGACTGTTAACGTTCTGGGTAAAACCAAGCGTACCGCACGTGGTCTGGGCAAGCGTAATGACTGGAAGAAGGCGATCGTCTCCCTTCAGCCAGGCCAAGATCTCGATTTCAGCAGCAGTGCTGAGTAAGGAAGGGGTGCATCATGGCAATCGTTAAATGCAAACCGACTTCCCCTGGCCGCCGTTTCGTGGTCAAGGTGGTCAACAAGGAGCTGCACAAAGGCGCTCCTCACGCACCGCTGATCGAGAAGAAATCGAAGTCTGGTGGTCGTAACAACAATGGCCGCATCACCACTCGTCACGTTGGTGGTGGTCATAAGCAGCATTACCGTCTGGTTGACTTCCGTCGCAACGACAAAGATGGCATCCCGGCCACCGTCGAGCGTATCGAATACGACCCGAACCGTACTGCTCACATCGCCCTGCTGTGCTACGCAGACGGCGAGCGTCGCTACATCATCGCCCCTAAAGGCGTTGTTGCTGGCGACCAGCTGATCGCAGGCGCTCTGGCCCCAATCAAGGCCGGTAACTCCCTGCAACTGCGCAACATCCCAGTAGGTAGCACCATTCACGGCATCGAACTGAAGCCGGGCAAAGGTGCTCAGATCGCTCGTTCCGCTGGTGCTTCGGCTCAGCTGATCGCTCGCGAAGGCGCTTACGTGACCCTGCGTCTGCGCTCTGGTGAAATGCGTAAAGTACTGGCTGAGTGCCGTGCGACCCTGGGCGAAGTCTCGAACTCCGAGCACAGCCTGCGTTCGCTGGGTAAAGCTGGTGCAAAACGCTGGCGCGGCGTTCGCCCAACCGTTCGTGGTGTTGCCATGAACCCGGTTGACCACCCACATGGTGGTGGTGAAGGTCGTACCTCCGGTGGTCGTCATCCGGTATCGCCATGGGGCTTCCCGACCAAGGGTGCGAAGACCCGTGGTAATAAGCGTACCGACAATATGATCGTCCGTCGTCGCAAGTAACTAGAGGGATACGACAGTGCCACGTTCTCTGAAAAAAGGTCCTTTTATCGATCTTCACCTTCTGAAGAAGATCGAAGTGGCGGTGGAGAAGAACGATCGCAAGCCAGTTAAAACCTGGTCGCGCCGTTCGATGATCCTGCCACAAATGGTCGGTCTGACCATCGCGGTACACAACGGTCGTCAGCATGTCCCAGTTCTCGTGAACGAAGACATGGTCGGCCACAAACTGGGCGAGTTCGCCGGTACCCGCACCTATCGCGGGCACGTGGCTGACAAGAAAGCCAAGCGTTAAGGGGTAAGGAAATGGAAGTAGCCGCTAAGTTGTCGGGCGCTCGAATCTCCGCCCAGAAAGCCCGCTTGGTCGCCGACCAGATCCGCGGGAAGAAGGTGGGCGAAGCGCTCAACCTGTTGGCCTTCAGCAGCAAAAAAGCCGCTGAAATCATGAAGAAAGTCCTCGAGTCGGCCGTTGCCAACGCCGAACACAACGAAGGCGCAGACGTTGATGACCTGAAAGTCTCCACCGTCTTCGTCAACGAAGGGCGTTCGCTGAAGCGCATCATGCCGCGTGCCAAAGGCCGCGCTGATCGCATCGTCAAGCGGTCTTGCCATATCACTGTCAAGGTTGCGGACAAGTAACGGAGTCGATCAGATGGGTCAGAAAGTACATCCCACTGGCATTCGCCTGGGAATCGTCAAGGAGCACACCTCCGTCTGGTATGCAGACGGCGCTACTTACGCAGATTACCTGTTGAAGGATCTGAAAACGCGTGAGTACCTCCAGGACAAACTAAAAAGCGCGTCCGTAAGCCGTATCGATATTCATCGTCCGGCTCAAACTGCACGCATCACCATCCACACCGCTCGTCCCGGTATCGTTATCGGCAAGAAGGGTGAGGACGTTGAGAAGCTGCGTCAGGACCTGACCAAGCAGATGGGTGTGCCTGTGCACATCAACATCGAAGAGATCCGCAAGCCGGAACTCGACGCAATGCTGGTTGCCCAGAGCGTAGCTCAGCAGCTGGAGCGCCGCGTAATGTTCCGTCGCGCCATGAAGCGCGCCGTTCAGAACGCCATGCGTATTGGTGCCAAGGGCATCAAGATCCAGGTTAGCGGTCGTCTCGGCGGTGCTGAGATCGCTCGTACTGAGTGGTATCGCGAAGGTCGTGTGCCTCTGCACACCCTGCGTGCCGATATCGACTACAACACCTACGAAGCTCACACCACTTACGGTGTGATCGGTGTGAAGGTTTGGATCTTCAAAGGCGAAGTTATTGGTGGTCGCCAGGAAGAGCTGAAGCCTCAAGCACCAGCGCCTCGTAAAAAAGCTGCTAAGTAAGGGGTACGCCAAATGTTGCAACCAAAGCGTACAAAATTCCGTAAGCAGATGACCGGCCACAACCGTGGTCTGGCACTGCGCGGTAGCAAGGTCAGCTTCGGCGAATTCGCCCTGAAGGCTGTTGCTCGCGGTCGTCTCACCGCCCGTCAGATCGAGTCGGCACGTCGTGCCCTGACCCGTCACGTAAAGCGTGGCGGCAAGATCTGGATCCGCGTCTTCCCGGACAAGCCGGTTACCAAGAAGCCTCTCGAGGTTCGTATGGGTAAAGGTAAGGGTTCCGTGGAATACTGGGTTGCCCAGATTCAGCCAGGCAAAGTCCTGTACGAGATCGAGGGTGTTTCTGAAGAGCTGGCGCGCGAGGCCTTCGCCCTGGCTGCTGCAAAGCTGCCACTCGCCACCTCCTTTGTTAAGCGGACGGTGATGTGATGAAAGCGAATGAACTTCGTGAAAAATCGGCACAGCAGCTGAATGAGCAACTGCTCGGCTTGCTGCGCGACCAGTTCAATCTGCGTATGCAGAAGGCAACTGGCCAGTTGGGGCAGTCGCACCTGCTCTCGCAAGTTAAGCGTGACATCGCTCGCGTGAAAACTGTGCTCAACCAGCAGGCAGGTAAGTGATCATGGCTGAAGCTGAAAAAACCGTCCGTACGCTGACTGGCCGTGTCGTCAGCGACAAAATGGACAAGACCATCACCGTTCTGATCGAGCGTCGCGTCAAGCACCCGATCTACGGTAAATACGTTAAGCGTTCGACTAAGCTGCACGCGCACGACGAGACCAATCAGTGCAAGATCGGCGACAAGGTTTCCATCCGTGAAACCCGTCCGCTGGCCAAGACCAAGTCCTGGGCACTGGTTGAAGTCATCGAACGCGCTGTTGAAGTCTAAGGGCGAAGGGTCGGAGAAATTTTATGATTCAGACTCAATCCATGCTCGATGTGGCCGATAACAGCGGCGCTCGTCGCGTCATGTGCATCAAGGTGCTCGGCGGTTCCCACCGCCGTTACGCCGGTATCGGTGACATCATCAAAGTTACCGTCAAGGAAGCAATTCCTCGCGGTAAGGTCAAAAAAGGCCAGGTGATGACTGCTGTCGTCGTTCGTACCCGTCACGGTGTACGTCGCGCTGACGGTTCCATCATTCGTTTCGACGGCAACGCTGCTGTTCTGCTGAACACCAAGCAAGAGCCGATCGGCACTCGCATCTTCGGGCCAGTGACCCGTGAACTTCGTACCGAGAAGTTCATGAAGATCGTCTCGCTCGCCCCTGAAGTGCTCTAAGGAGATCCGACATGCAAAAGATTCGTCGTGACGACGAGATCATCGTGATCGCCGGCAAGGACAAAGGTAAGCGCGGTAAGGTGCTGAAGGTTCTCGCTGACAACCGTCTGGTTGTTGGTGGTGTCAACCTGGTCAAGCGTCATACCAAGCCTAACCCGATGGCGGGCGTCCAGGGCGGTATCGTCGAGAAAGAAGCGCCTCTGCACGCTTCCAACGTTGCCATTTTCAATGGTGAAACCAACAAGGCTGACCGCGTTGGCTTCAAGGTTGAAGACGGCAAGAAAATTCGTGTCTTCAAGTCGACCCAGAAAGCGGTTGATGCTTGAACACTGCTAGGTAGAAGACAATGGCACGACTGAAAGAGATTTACCGGAACGAAATCGCTCCCAAGCTTAAGGAAGAACTTAAGCTGGCGAACGTGATGGAAGTTCCTCGCGTAACCAAGATCACCCTGAACATGGGTCTGGGCGAAGCGGTCGGTGACAAGAAAGTCATCGAAAACGCCGTTGCCGACCTGGAAAAGATCACCGGCCAAAAAGCCGTTGTGACTTTCGCTCGCAAGTCGATTGCGGGCTTCAAGGTTCGTGAAGGTTGGCCGATTGGCGTCAAGGTAACCCTGCGCCGTGATCGTATGTATGAATTCCTGGACCGCCTGCTGGCGATCTCCCTGCCTCGGGTTCGCGACTTCCGCGGCCTGAATGCCAAGTCCTTCGATGGTCGTGGCAACTACAGCATGGGCGTGAAAGAGCAGATCATCTTCCCGGAAATCGACTACGACAAGATCGATGCTCTGCGCGGTCTGGACATCACCCTGACCACCACTGCTCGTACGGATGACGAAGGTCGCGCTCTGCTGCGTGCTTTCAAATTCCCGTTCCGCAACTGATTGGAGTAGGAAAATGGCCAAGAAGAGCATGAAAAACCGCGAGCTGAAGCGTCAGCTCACGGTAGCCAAGTACGCTAAGAAGCGTGCTGAGCTGAAAGCGACCATCGTCAACCTGAACGCCTCTCCTGAAGAGCGTTTCGCTGCCGTAGTCGCTCTGCAGAAGCAGCCACGTGACGCTAGCGCCTCGCGCCTGCGTAACCGTTGCCGCCTGACCGGTCGTCCTCACGGTGTATACCGTAAGTTCGGCCTGGGCCGTAACATGCTGCGTCAAGCTGCAATGCGCGGTGACGTACCAGGTCTGGTCAAGGCCTCCTGGTAATCGCTGCAGGTTTAGAGCCGGCGGAAGGGGAGCGATCTTCCGACCGTCGGTATTCTTGCCAACGAACAAGCCCCTTCATGGGGCTTGTTTCGTTTCTGTCTTGTGTCTAGAATGACCGGCTCACCTGAGCCTGGGTTTTTTACCCTGCCCGCTCGGGTGGTTGTGATAGCCGCAAGGCTAATAATTCTTGTATCAGGAGCATCTAGCCCATGAGTATGCAGGACCCGTTAGCGGACATGCTAACTCGCATCCGTAATGCCCAGATGGCTGAAAAGTCCGTCGTAAGCATGCCTTCCTCCACCCTGAAGGTCGCGGTTGCCAAAGTTCTGAAGGACGAAGGTTACATCGCTGGCTACCAGGTAACTGGTGAGGCCAAGCCTTCCCTGTCGATCGAACTGAAGTACTTCGAAGGCCGTCCGGTCATCGAGGAACTGAAGCGCTCCAGCCGTCCAGGCCTGCGCCAGTACAAGTCCGTCGCAGACCTGCCGAAAGTACGTGGCGGCCTGGGCGTGTCTATCGTCTCCACCAACAAAGGTGTGATGACTGATCGCGCTGCGCGCGCTGCCGGTGTCGGCGGCGAAGTTCTGTGCACAGTGTTCTAAGGGGAGATAGGCATGTCTCGCGTCGCTAAGAACCCCGTTAAGCTGCCAGCTGGCGTCGAAGTCAAATTCGCCGGCCAACAGCTTTCGGTTAAGGGTGCCAAAGGCACTCTCGAACTGAACGTTCACTCGTCTGTTGAAGTTACCGAAGAGTCTGGTGAGCTGCGTTTCGCCGCTCGCAACGGTGACCAGCAAGCCCGCGCCATGGCCGGTACTACCCGTGCTCTGGTCAACAACATGGTTCAGGGCGTAAGCCAAGGCTTCGAGCGCAAGCTCCAGCTGATCGGTGTTGGTTACAAAGCACAGGCCAAAGGCACCGTCCTGAACCTGGCTCTGGGCTTCTCGCACCCAGTGGACTACGAACTGCCAGCCGGCATCACCGCTGAAACTCCCAGCCAGACCGACATCCTGATCAAGGGTATCGACAAGCAGCTGGTTGGTCAGGTGGCCGCTGAAATCCGCGACTTCCGTCCGCCAGAGCCTTACAAAGGCAAGGGTGTGCGTTACGCGGACGAAGTAGTCCGTCGTAAAGAAGCCAAGAAGAAGTAGGGCCTAGCAAATGACCGACAAAAAAGTTACTCGACTGCGTCGCGCTCGCAAAGCACGCCTGAAAATGCACGAGCTCGAAGCCGTGCGTCTCTGCGTGTTCCGCTCCTCGCAGCACATCTACGCCCAGGTCATTTCGGCCGACGGCAGCAAGGTTCTGGCAAGCGCCTCTACCTTGGACAAAGAACTGCGTGATGGCGCCACCGGCAACATCGACGCGGCCACTAAGGTTGGCAAGCTGGTAGCTGAGCGCGCGAAAGCCGCCGGCGTCTCTCAAGTTGCTTTCGACCGTTCTGGCTTCAAGTACCACGGCCGCGTCAAGGCGCTGGCTGATGCTGCTCGTGAAGGCGGGCTGGAGTTCTAAGTTATGGCAAATAACGACCAAAAGCGCGACGAAGGCTACATCGAGAAGCTGGTTCAAGTTAACCGCGTTGCAAAAACCGTCAAAGGCGGCCGCATCTTCACCTTCACCGCGTTGACCGTGGTAGGTGATGGCAAGGGCCGTGTCGGCTTCGGCCGTGGCAAGTCGCGCGAAGTACCTGCTGCGATTCAGAAAGCCATGGAAGCTGCCCGTCGCAACATGATCCAGGTTGACCTGAAGGGCACCACCCTGCAGTACGCCACCAAGGCTGCCCACGGCGCCTCGAAGGTTTACATGCAGCCTGCCTCGGAAGGTACCGGTATCATCGCCGGCGGCGCAATGCGTGCTGTCCTGGAAGTTGCTGGTGTCCAGAACGTTCTGGCCAAGTGCTACGGTTCGACCAACCCAGTGAACGTGGTTTACGCCACCTTCAAGGGTCTGAAAGCCATGCAATCTCCTGAGTCCATTGCTGCCAAGCGCGGCAAGAGCGTTGAGGAGATCATCTGATCATGGCAACCGTAAAAGTAACGCTGATCAAAAGCACCGCCGGCCGCCTGCCTAACCACAAACTGTGCGTTAAGGGTCTGGGTCTGCGTCGCATCGGTCACACTGTAGAAGTCCAGGATACTCCCGAAAACCGCGGGATGATCAACAAGGCTTACTACATGCTGCGCGTCGAGGGTTAATCGATGAAACTCAATGATCTGAGTCCAGCGCCGGGTTCCCGTCGCGAGAAGCATCGTCCGGGTCGTGGTATCGGTAGCGGTTTGGGCAAGACCGGTGGCCGCGGCCACAAAGGTCAAACCTCCCGTTCCGGTGGTTCGATCGCTCCGGGCTTCGAAGGCGGTCAACAGCCGCTGCACCGTCGCCTGCCGAAGTTCGGCTTCGTTTCCCTGAAAGCCATGGACCGCGCTGAAGTGCGTCTGTCCGAGCTGGCCAAGGTGGAAGGCGACGTGATCTCCGTGCAATCCCTGAAGGATGCCAACGTGATCGGCCAGAACGTACAGCGTGTGAAAATCATGCTGTCGGGCGAAGTCACTCGCGCAGTCACCATCAAGGGTATCGCAGCCACCAAGGGTGCGCGTGCGGCTATCGAAGCAGCTGGCGGCAAGTTCGAGGAATAAATGGCTAAGCAAGGTGCTCTCTCTTCGCTCGGTAAGGGCGGGATGTCGGAACTCTGGGCTCGTCTGCGCTTTCTGTTCATGGCGATCATCGTCTATCGAATCGGCGCGCATATCCCGGTGCCTGGCATCAATCCGGACCGTCTGGCGGATCTGTTTCGGCAGAATGAGGGGACCATTCTTAGCTTGTTCAACATGTTTTCCGGTGGTGCGCTGGAGCGCATGAGCATCTTTGCACTGGGGATCATGCCGTACATTTCGGCGTCGATCATCATGCAGCTCATGACGGCGGTCAGCCCACAACTGGAGCAGTTGAAGAAGGAAGGTGAAGCTGGCCGTCGCAAGATCAGCCAGTACACCCGCTACGGCACCGTTATCCTGGCACTGGTTCAAGCCATTGGCATGTCCATCGGCTTGGCCAACCAGGGCGTGGCGTTTTCTGTAGGCCTGAGCTTCTATGTTGTCGCCGTCGCCACCTTCGTGGCTGGCGCGATGTTCATGATGTGGCTGGGCGAGCAGATCACCGAGCGCGGTGTGGGCAACGGTATCTCGATGTTGATCTTCGCGGGTATCGTTGCCGGTCTTCCGAGAGCAATCGGGCAGTCTTTCGAGTCTGCGCGTACAGGCGATATCAACATTTTCGCCCTGGTCGCTATCGGTTTGCTGGCAGTAGCGATTATTGGCTTCGTGGTGTTCATTGAGCGTGGTCAGCGTCGTATCGCCGTTCACTACGCCAAGCGTCAGCAGGGCCGCAAGGTCTTTGCTGCGCAGACTAGCCACTTGCCACTCAAGGTGAACATGGCAGGGGTCATCCCGGCTATTTTCGCCAGCAGCATTTTGCTGTTCCCGGCTTCGCTGGGTGCCTGGTTCGGTCAGTCTGAAGGTATGGGCTGGCTGCAAGACATCTCGCAGTCGATCGCTCCTGGTCAGCCGTTGAACATTCTGCTGTTTAGTGCGGGGATCATTTTCTTCTGCTTCTTCTACACAGCGTTGATGTTCAACCCGAAAGACGTAGCGGAAAACCTGAAGAAGTCCGGTGCCTTTATTCCGGGTATCCGTCCTGGTGAGCAGTCGGCACGCTATATCGATGGCGTTCTGACTCGTTTGACCATGTTCGGTGCTCTTTACATGATGGCCGTCTGCCTTCTGCCCCAGTTCCTGGTGGTGGCAGCAAACGTGCCGTTCTACCTTGGCGGGACCTCGTTGCTGATTGTGGTAGTGGTTGTGATGGACTTCATGTCCCAAGTACAATCGCACCTCGTTTCGCACCAGTACGAATCCCTGATGAAGAAAGCCAACCTGAAAGGCTACGGTGGCAGCGGTTTGCTGCGCTGATAGTCCCCTAAGGTTCGAGGAGTCGGTAATGAAAGTTCGTGCATCGGTGAAAAAGCTGTGCCGCAACTGCAAGATCATTCGTCGCGAAGGTATCGTGCGCGTGATCTGCAGCGCGGAACCGCGTCACAAGCAGCGCCAAGGCTGAGTGTGATCCGCGCTTCAAACCCAGCAGCTAGTGTGCTGCTGGGTTGATTATTCGTTTCTACAGCGATATTATCTCGCGCCCTATTTCTTGGCTTCCGGGGCGTAGGTAGCTGTCAATTGGAGTCCCACTGAATGGCCCGTATTGCAGGCGTCAACATTCCAGATAACAAGCACACTGTTATCTCGCTGACCTACATCTATGGTGTCGGTCGCACAACTGCACAGAAGATCTGTGCAGACGCTGGTGTAAACCCAGCCGCTAAGATCAAGGATCTGAGCGACGAGCAAATCGAAACCCTGCGTGGCGAAGTCGCGAAGTTCACCACCGAAGGTGACCTGCGCCGTGACATCAACATGAAGATCAAGCGCTTGATGGACCTGGGTTGCTACCGCGGCCTGCGTCATCGTAAAGGTCTGCCGGTTCGCGGTCAGCGCACCAAGACCAACGCACGCACCCGTAAGGGCCCGCGTAAGCCGATCCGCAAGTAATCGCCCAGGAATATAGACATGGCAAAACCTGCTGCTCGTCCTCGTAAGAAAGTCAAAAAGACAGTGGTTGATGGCATCGCCCACATCCATGCGTCTTTCAACAACACCATCGTGACCATCACCGACCGTCAGGGCAACGCATTGTCCTGGGCTACTTCCGGTGGTTCGGGTTTCCGTGGTTCGCGCAAATCCACCCCGTTCGCAGCCCAGATCGCTGCTGAGCGTGCTGGTCAAGCTGCGCTGGAATATGGCCTGAAGAACCTCGACGTCAACGTCAAGGGTCCAGGTCCAGGTCGTGAGTCCGCCGTTCGTGCACTGAACAGCTGCGGCTACAAGATCGCCAGCATCACCGACGTGACGCCAATCCCGCACAACGGGTGCCGTCCGCCGAAGAAGCGTCGCGTGTAATCAGGAGACAGATAAATGGCACGTTACATTGGTCCAAAATGCAAACTGTCTCGTCGTGAAGGCACCGACCTGTTCCTGAAGAGCGGCGTTCGCGCTCTGGAATCGAAGTGCAACATCGAAGCAGCCCCAGGTATCCACGGCCAGCGCCGTGGCCGTCAGTCCGACTACGGTACCCAGCTGCGCGAGAAGCAAAAAGTTCGTCGTATCTACGGTGTACTGGAGCGTCAGTTCCGCGGTTACTACCAGGCTGCCGCCTCGAAAAAAGGCGCTACCGGTGAAAACCTGCTGCAACTGCTCGAGTGCCGTCTGGACAACGTCGTCTACCGTATGGGCTTCGGTTCCACTCGTTCGGAATCGCGTCAGCTGGTTTCGCACAAGGCAATCAGCGTCAACGGCAAGACCGTAAACATTCCATCCTACCAAGTTCGTCCGGGTGACGTGGTCGCGGTTCGCGAGAAGTCGCAGAACCAGCTGCGCATTGTTCAAGCCCTTGAACTGTGCGCCCAGCGTGGCCGCGTTGAGTGGGTTGACGTGGATGCTGCCAAGAAGTCGGGCGTTTTCAAGAACGTTCCTGCTCGCAGCGACCTGTCCGCCGACATCAACGAAAACCTGATTGTCGAGCTCTACTCCAAGTAAGGGCTAGAAAATAGGTGCATCCATGCAGATTTCGGTAAATGAGTTCCTGACACCCCGCCACATTGATGTGCAGGTTGTCAGTCCGACCCGCGCCAAGATCACGCTCGAGCCTCTCGAGCGTGGTTTCGGCCATACCCTGGGCAACGCGCTGCGCCGCATCCTGTTGTCCTCCATGCCTGGCTGTGCAGTAGTCGAGGCCGAGATCGATGGCGTACTCCACGAGTACTCCGCGATCGAAGGTGTACAGGAAGATGTCATTGAAATCCTGTTGAACCTCAAAGGCCTGGCTATCAAGCTGCACGGTCGTGACGAAGTTACGCTGACCTTGTCGAAAAAGGGTTCGGGGGTGGTTACCGCTGCCGATATTCAGCTGGATCACGATGTCGAGATCGTCAATCCCGATCACGTAATCGCGAACCTGGCGTCCAACGGCGCCCTGAACATGAAGCTCACCGTAGCTCGTGGTCGCGGTTACGAGCCGGCCGACTCCCGTCAAACCGACGAAGACGAAAGCCGCAGCATCGGCCGTCTGCAGTTGGACGCTTCGTTCAGCCCGGTGCGTCGTATCGCCTATGTGGTCGAGAACGCCCGTGTTGAGCAGCGTACCAACCTGGACAAGCTGGTCATCGATCTGGAAACCAACGGCACCCTGGATCCTGAAGAGGCTATCCGCCGCGCCGCGACCATCCTGCAACAGCAGCTGGCCGCGTTCGTCGACCTCAAAGGTGACAGCGAGCCTGTTGTAGTCGAGCAGGAAGACGAGATCGATCCGATCCTGCTGCGTCCGGTTGACGATCTGGAACTGACCGTACGTTCGGCCAACTGCCTCAAGGCGGAGAACATCTACTACATCGGCGACCTGATTCAGCGTACCGAAGTAGAGCTGTTGAAGACTCCTAACCTGGGCAAGAAGTCCCTGACTGAAATCAAGGACGTCCTGGCCTCTCGTGGTCTGTCTCTCGGCATGCGCCTCGACAACTGGCCGCCTGCAAGTCTTAAGAAAGACGACAAGGCGACCGCCTGATCGTCGTAATCACCGAACGTAGTGTTTGGTAAGGAATGAATCATGCGTCATCGTAAAAGTGGACGTCACCTGAGCCGTACCAGCTCTCACCGCAAGGCTATGTTCCAGAACATGGCAGTGTCGCTGATCGAGCACGAGCTGATCAAAACCACCCTGCCGAAAGCCAAGGAACTGCGCCGCGTTGCCGAGCCGCTGATCACCCTGGCTAAGGAAGACAGCGTCGCCAACCGCCGTCTGGCTTTCGACCGTACCCGTTCGAAAGCTGCCGTTGGCAAGCTGTTCAACGATCTGGGCAAGCGCTACGCCACCCGTCAGGGCGGCTACCTGCGTATCCTGAAGTGCGGTTTCCGCGCTGGCGACAACGCGCCTATGGCGTACGTCGAGCTGGTTGATCGTCCGGTCGGTGGTGCTGTAGAAGCCGCCGAGTAAGACGTCAGTCTGCTACAAGAAACCGGGCCTAGTGCCCGGTTTTTTGTGCTTGCACGGATTATCAATTTCTATTGATGTGAATCAATCAATGAATTAGTTCTTGTAACCAGGGTTGCCCATACTTGTCAGCACGCCGATCAGCGGCAGCTAAAGACTGATAAGGAGAGCCCATGAGCAAGATTCTCACCACCGCCAGCGGTGCCCCGGTAGCAGACAACCAGAATTCCCGTTCGGCCGGTCCACGCGGCCCGCTGTTGCTTGATGATTTCCATCTGATCGAGAAACTCGCCCACTTCAACCGGGAGAACATCCCGGAACGCCGTGTACACGCCAAGGGCTCTGGCGCATACGGTACCTTCACCGTCACCCGCGATATCACCCAATACACCAGCGCCAAGCTGTTCGAGCGTATCGGCAAGGAAACCGAGACCTTCCTGCGCTTCTCCACTGTAGGCGGAGAACGTGGCTCTGCGGACACTGAGCGTGATCCGCGCGGCTTTGCCGTAAAGTTCTATACCGAGGAAGGCAACTGGGACATCGTTGGCAACAACACACCCGTATTCTTCATTCGCGATCCGCTGAAGTTCCCGGACTTCATCCATACCCAAAAGCGGCACCCGCAGTCCAATTTGAAGAATGCCCAGATGATGTGGGACTTCTGGTCCCATTCGCCGGAGGCGCTGCACCAGGTCACCATTTTGTTCTCTGATCGAGGCATTCCGGATGGCTACCGCCACATGCACGGCTTTGGCAGTCATACCTACAGCCTGATCAATGCCAAGGGCGAGCGCACCTGGGTCAAGTGGCACTTTAAGACACAGCAGGGTATCAAGAACCTGGCGCCCGCCGAGGCCGCCCGTTTGGCAGGTACAGACCCGGACTACGCTCAGCGTGACTTGTTCGAGGCCATCGAGCGTGGCGATTACCCGCGCTGGACTGTATGCATCCAAGTGATGAGCGAGGCAGAGGCAGCAGCTCGGGAGGAAAAACCCTTTGATGTGACCAAGACTTGGTCGCAGAAAGAATACCCGCTGATCGAGGTCGGCGTGCTGGAGCTCAACCGCAACCCGCTTAACTATTTCGCTGAAGTCGAGCAGGCCGCCTTTGGACCGAGCAACATGGTCCCGGGTGTTGGCCTCTCGCCGGATCGGATGTTGCAAGGTCGCGTGTTCGCCTATGCTGATGCGCACCGCTATCGCGTGGGCACCAACCATCAGCAACTGCCCGTCAACGCGCCGCGTTGCCCTGTTCACAGCTACCAGCGTGATGGGGCGATGGCCTTGGGTAGCTACGGCCGTGCGCCGAACTACGAGCCCAATAGCTACGGTGATGCGCCCAAACAGTCGTCGCGTCACGCGGAGCCGGCACTGGCCCTGCAAGGCGCCGCTGATCGCTATGATCACCGTGAGGACACGGACTACTACAGTCACGCCGGGGCGCTGTTCCGCTTGATGAGTGACGAGCAAAAAGCACTGCTCATCAGCAACATCGCGGGGGCGATGGCGGGAGTCAGCGATGATGTGGTGCAACGTCAGTTGCAGTACTTCTTCAAGGCGGATCCCGCCTATGGCGAGGGCGTTGCAAAGGCCCTGGGCGTGAATCTCGCCTAAGTCGAAGTGATAAGAAGAACCGCCCTCATTTGGGCGGTTTTTCAATGAATATCACTACTGTTTAACCGATTTTTTGCTTCTAATTGCGCCTTTGTCCGTGACCGTGGACAAATCCTGGTTCAAACTATGAGCCATAGCCGTTTTCACAGGGAGAAGCAGGGCGATGCAAGGTCACCCGGACGTAATCAACTACCTCGTCACGTTGCTGAAGGGCGAACTGGCAGCACGCGATCAATACTTCATTCACTCTCGCATGTATGAAGATTGGGGCCTGTCCAAGCTCTACGAGCGTATCAACCACGAGATGGAAGAAGAGACGCAGCACGCCGATGCTCTGATGCGTCGGATCCTCATGCTTGAAGGTACACCCGACATGCGTGCCGACGATCTGGAGGTCGGCAGCACCGTGCCGGAGATGATCGAGGCCGATTTGAAGCTCGAGTACAAGGTGCGCGCCGCACTGTGCAAAGGCATCGAGTTGTGCGAGCTGCACAAGGACTACATCAGCCGCGACATCCTGCGAGCGCAGCTGGCCGACACTGAAGAAGATCACACCTACTGGCTGGAGAAACAGCAAGGTCTGATCAAAGCGATCGGTCTGGAGAACTACCTGCAGTCGCAGATGTAATTGCTTCACGCCTTCCGTGGGGAGGTGGCGCCAAGCAAAAGCCCCTGGCATCAGCATGCCAGGGGCTTTTTTCATCACGCTCGGTCACGCTCCAGCAGCGGCTTGAGGTAGTAGCCGGTATAGGACTGTTTCATCTCGGCCAGTTCCTCAGGCGTACCGCAGGCGATGATCTGTCCGCCCTTCGAGCCTCCCTCAGGTCCAAGGTCAACAAGCCAGTCGGCTGTCTTGATCACATCCAGGTTGTGCTCGATCACCACCACGGTGTTGCCGTGGTCGCGCAGGCGATGCAGCACATCTAGCAGTTGCTGGATGTCGGCGAAGTGCAGGCCTGTAGTCGGCTCGTCGAGGATATAGAGCGTCTTGCCGGTGTCGCGCTTGGACAGCTCGCGGGACAGCTTGACCCGCTGCGCTTCTCCGCCGGATAGCGTTGTGGCCGATTGCCCGAGCTTGATGTAGGAAAGCCCGACATCCATCAGCGTTTGCAGTTTGCGCGCCAAGGCGGGGACCGCGTCGAAGAATTCACGGGCGTCCTCGATGGTCATTTCCAGGACCTCGTGGATGTTCTTGCCCTTGTATTTGATCTCCAGCGTTTCGCGGTTGTAGCGCTTGCTCTTGCACACATCACACGGGACATAGATGTCCGGCAGGAAGTGCATCTCCACCTTGATCAGACCATCACCCTGGCACGCTTCGCAGCGACCGCCCTTGACGTTGAACGAGAAGCGCCCAGGGCCATAGCCGCGGGCGCGCGACTCCGGTACGCCGGCGAACAGTTCGCGGATCGGGGTGAAGATGCCGGTGTAGGTCGCTGGGTTGGAGCGGGGCGTGCGGCCGATCGGGCTTTGGTCGATGTCGACCACCTTGTCCAGGTGTTGCAGGCCGTCGAGGCTTGTATGGGCGGCGGCTTCCAGGCTGCTGGCGCCATTGAGGGCCGTGGCCGCCAGGGGGAACAGGGTATTGTTGATCAGGGTCGATTTACCCGAGCCGGAAACCCCGGTGACGCAGGTCAGCAGGCCGATCGGCACTTCGAGATCGACGTTCTGCAGGTTGTTCCCGCGGGCGCCTTTGAGCTTGAGGGCAAGCTTCTTGTTGCGGGGTGTGCGTTTGGCCGGCACGACGATCTTCTTGCGCCCGGACAGGTATTTGCCTGTGAGCGAGTCGGGGTGAGCCATGACTTCCTCAGGCGAGCCCTCCGCGACGATCTGCCCGCCATGCACGCCAGCGCCAGGGCCGATGTCCACCACGTAGTCGGCCAGACGGATCGCGTCCTCGTCGTGCTCCACCACGATCACGGTGTTGCCAAGGTCCCGCAGGTGATTGAGGGTCGCCAGCAAGCGGTCGTTGTCGCGCTGGTGCAGGCCAATGGAGGGTTCGTCGAGAATGTACATCACCCCCACCAGGCCGGCGCCGATCTGGCTGGCCAGGCGGATGCGCTGGGCTTCGCCGCCGGAGAGGGTCTCGGCGCTGCGGTCCAGGGTGAGGTAGTCGAGGCCGACGTTGACTAGGAACTGCAGGCGCTCGCAGATTTCCTTGAGGATCTTCGCCGCGATCTCGCCGCGTCGGCCTGTCAGGGTCAGGTCGCTGAAGTAGTCGCTGGCTTCGCCGATCGGCAGGTTGGTGACGGCCGGCAAGGTCTTCTCGCCCACCCACACGTGACGGGCTTCACGGCGCAGGCGGGTGCCGCGGCAATCCGGGCAGGGTTGGGTGCCCAGGTACTTGGCCAGCTCTTCGCGCACGGTGGCCGATTCGGTCTCGCGATAACGCCGCTCCAGGTTGGGCACGATGCCCTCGAACGGGTGCGAGCGCTTGACGATGTCGCCACGGTCGTTGAGGTACTTGAAGTCGACGCTTTGCTTGCCGCTGCCGTGCAGAATGACCTTCTGGTGCTCGGCCGACAGCTCACCGAATGGCAGCTCGAGACTGAAACCGTAGTGCGCCGCCAGGGAGCCGAGCATCTGGAAGTAATAGACGTTGCGCCGGTCCCAGCCACGAATGGCGCCTTCGGCCAGGGTCAGTTCATTGTTGACCAGGCGCTTGGTGTCAAAGAACTGCTTGACCCCCAGGCCGTCGCAGGTCGGGCAGGCGCCGGCTGGGTTGTTGAAGGAGAACAGCTTCGGCTCGAGCTCGCTGATGGCATGTCCGCACACCGGGCAGGCGAAGCGCGCCGAGAAGATCATCTCTTCGCCGGTCTCGTCGTCCATCGGCGCCACAAGGGCAATGCCGTCGGCCAGCTTCAAGGCAGTCTCGAACGACTCGGCCAGGCGCTGCTGCAAGTCTTCACGGACCTTGAAACGGTCCACCACCACATCGATGCTGTGCTTTTTCTGTTTATCCAGCTTGGGCAGCTCGTCCAGTTCGTAGAGCTTGCCGTTGACCCGGGCGCGCACGAAACCCTGGGCGCGCAGTTCGTCGAACACCGCCAGATGTTCGCCCTTGCGTTCGCGCACCACCGGCGCCAGCAGCATCAGCTTGGTGCCTTCGGGGCGTTCGAGCACCAGGTCGACCATCTGGCTGATCGTTTGCGCCTCTAGCGGAATGTCATGGTCCGGGCAGCGTGGCGTGCCGACGCGGGCATAGAGCAGACGCAGGTAATCGTAGATCTCGGTGATGGTGCCGACAGTGGAGCGCGGGTTGTGGGAGGTCGACTTCTGTTCGATGGAGATGGCTGGTGACAGGCCTTCGATGGTATCGACGTCAGGCTTTTCCATCATCGACAGGAACTGCCGGGCATAGGCCGACAGGGATTCCACATAGCGCCGCTGGCCCTCGGCGTAGAGGGTATCGAACGCCAGGGACGACTTGCCGGAGCCGGACAAGCCGGTGATCACGATCAGCTTGTCCCGGGGCAGGGTCAGGTCGATGTTCTTCAGGTTGTGGGTACGTGCCCCACGAATCAGGATCTTGTCCACTGCGGCCTCGCTCGGCGGGCATAAACAAGGGAGTATAAGGCGCGCTGCCAGTACGCGGCAAAGCGTCGCGTAGATGCCGTTACGCTGTCGGACTGATAGAATCGCCGCCGGTTCACACGAGGTTATTCCATGCACGACACGCACAACGAGCGCATGAGTGGCAGCGAAACCCGCGCTGCTGGCGGCCTGGCCCTGGTCTTTGCCTTTCGTATGCTGGGCATGTTCATGGTCCTGCCGGTGCTGGCGACCTACGGCATGGACCTGGCCGGCGCCACGCCGGCGCTGATTGGCCTGGCCATCGGGGCCTATGGCCTGACCCAGGCTGTCTTGCAGATCCCGTTCGGGATGATTTCCGACCGCATCGGCCGCCGTCCAGTCATTTACCTCGGGTTGGTGGTGTTTGCGCTCGGCAGTTTGCTGGCGGCCCAGGCTGACTCCATCTGGGGCGTGATCGCCGGTCGCATCCTGCAAGGTGCCGGGGCGATTTCGGCCGCCGTCATGGCACTGTTGTCCGACCTGACCCGTGAACAGCACCGCACCAAGGCCATGGCGATGATCGGCATGAGCATCGGCCTGTCGTTCGCGGTCGCCATGGTCGTTGGCCCGTTGCTGACTCGTGCTTTCGGCTTGTCAGGATTGTTCCTTGCTACGGCAGGACTTGCCCTGGTGGGTATCGTGCTCATCGCCTTCGTCGTGCCTAGCGCACACAGTGCCTTGCAGCACCGAGAGTCGGGCGTGGCCCGCAAGGCTCTGGGCCCAACGCTGCGTCATCCGGACCTTCTGCGCCTGGACGTGGGCATCTTTATCCTCCACGCCATCCTCATGGCCAGCTTCGTCGCGCTGCCCTTGGCTTTCGTCGAGCGTGGCGGCCTGCCGAAGGAGCAGCACTGGTGGGTGTACCTGACCGCGTTGCTCATTTCATTTTTTGCAATGATCCCCTTCATCATCTATGGCGAGAAGAAGCGCAAGATGAAACGGGTGTTGCTCGGCGCGGTCAGTGTGCTGCTGGTTGTCGAGGTGTTCTTCTGGCAGTGGGCTGACAACTTGCGCGGACTGGTGACCGGCACCGTGGTATTCTTTACGGCATTCAACCTGCTGGAGGCATCGCTGCCTTCGCTGGTGAGCAAAGTGTCGCCCGCAGGCGGCAAAGGGACGGCCATGGGGGTATATTCTACCAGTCAGTTCCTGGGTGCCGCACTGGGAGGAATCATCGGTGGCTGGTTGTTCCAGCACGGTGGTCTGGGCATGGTGTTCCTCGGTTGCGCAGGGCTGTGCGCCATCTGGTTGGCCACGGCATTGAGCATGAACGAACCGCCGTATGTAACCAGCCTGCGCATGCCGCTGTCGCCCGAAGGTGTCCGGGAAGCCGGGCTGACCGAGCGCCTGCTGGCTGTGCCGGGTGTGACCGACGCCGTAGTGGTGGCGGAAGAAGCCGCCGTCTATATCAAACTGGATACGAAAATTTTGGACCGTGCGACCCTCGAGCGTCTGGTGAACCCAGCCTCTTCGGCGTGCGAAGCCTAGGAGAACGTTATGGCCCGTGGGGTTAACAAAGTCATTCTGGTCGGCACTTGCGGTCAGGATCCCGAAGTCCGCTACCTGCCCAACGGTAACGCCGTGACCAACCTGAGCCTGGCCACCAGCGAGCAATGGACCGACAAGCAGTCCGGCCAGAAAGTCGAGCGCACCGAGTGGCACCGTGTTGCCATGTTCGGCAAGGTCGCCGAAATCGCCGGCGAATACCTGCGCAAAGGATCCCAAGTGTACATCGAGGGCAAACTGCAGACCCGCGAGTGGGAAAAAGACGGCATCAAGCGCTATACCACCGAAATCATCGTCGACATGCAAGGCACCATGCAGCTGCTGGGCGGTCGTCCGCAGAACCAGCAACAGGGCGGCGACCCGTACAACCAAGGTGGTGGCAACTACAACCAAGGTGGCGGCCAGCAGCAGTACAACCAGGCGCCACGCCAGCAGGCTCCGCGTCCACAGCAGGCTCCACAGCGTCCTGCGCCGCAGCAGCCAGCTCCGCAACCGGCCGCTGACTTCGACAGCTTCGACGACGATATTCCGTTCTGACGGATCGCTGACCGACAGTACCCGAAAAAAAGCCGCAGCCAGGCAACTGGCTGCGGCTTTTTCATGCGCGCTCTAAAACGGGGGTCAATAGAACAACCGTGGCTCTGGTGAGGCCAGCAAGCTGGCCAGTTTGGTAAGCGCAAAGGCGAGCTCGTCCCGGCTTGGTGCCATCAGCGCAATACGCACGCCGTTGGGCGCGTCGCTGCGTTGAGGCAGGAACTGGCTGCCGCTGACTACGGTTACGCCGTTGCTGCGTGCCAGGTGGGCGAATTCATCGCTGGTCCAGGGGGCGGGGAGTTCGAGCCAGAGGTGGAAACTGTGGGGTTGGCTGCGGATCGAGTACTTGCCGAGGATGTCCTTGGCCATCTGCTGGCGTGCGGCGGCTTCGTCCTGCTGGGTTCTTACCAGTTGGTCCGCCCTGCCGCTGTTGATCAAGTTGCTGGCGAGCTGGGCCATCAAGGGTGAGGGCATCCAGACGCTGCTTCGCACCATCGAGGACAAGCGCGACAGCATGTGTGGCGGTGCATACAGATAACCGATACGCAGCGCCGGCAACACGCTCTTGGACAGACTGGTCAGGTAAATGGAGCGCTCCGGTGCATAGGCGGCCAGAGGCTTGTAGCTGGGCGTCGGCTCCAGGAACCCGTAGATGTCGTCATCGATGATGACCAGATCGAACTCGCGGGCAATGGCGGCGATGGCCTCACGCCGGGCGTGGGGCATGATCGAGTTGGTCGGGTTCTGGTGCGTGGTCACACAAACCAGCAGGGTAGGGCGATGCTCCAGGCAGGCGGCGCGCAGAGCCTCAGGAATCAGGCCATGCTCATCCACGGCCACGCCCTGAAGGCGTCGGCCCAGGCTGTGGGCCAGGGAAATGATGCCGGGGTAGCAGAAGGATTCGCACAGAATCACATCGTCGGTTTTCGACAGGCTGCCGAGGGCGACCAGCAGGCCGTGCTGGGCGCCGGAGGTCAAGACCACCTGCTGCCAGGTGGCGTCCGGCAGCCAGCGCCTGATCCAGGCCGCACCAGCCTCCTTGTGGACGGCATGACCGCCGTCGGTGACGTAATCGAGCGCCTGGATCAGGTCGGCGGAGTCGGCCAGCTCGTGGAGCGAGCCGCGCAACCACTGTGTCATGTGAGCGTCGTTGGGCTTGATGATCGATAAATCGATCTGGCCGTTTTCATTGCTGATGCCCGTGCTGCGAGTTGCTGGGGCGGCAGGGGCTTTTGGGGGGCGTACAAAGGTGCCGCGTCCGACTTCGCCGACCACCAGACCCCGCTTGGCCGCCTCGTCATAAGCCCGGCCAATCGTGCCGGGCGTCACACTCAGGCGCTCGGCCAGGTCCTTGAGCGTGGGCAATCGGTCGCCCGCTACCAGTTTCCCGCTGGCAATGTCCTGTTCAAGGGCATCGGCGATCATCAGGTAAACCGGTTGCGTCAGGGTGCTGTAAAGAGGAACCCACATGAAATGGCACCAGTATAGGGTGAGCGCGCAAGCCTAGCATGAAAGCAATAGGGGTGTAATCAAGGTGAATTACACCCCTATTGCAACCACCTGAGTTCATGTGCATGTGATGTATAAAGTTAATAATTAGTTATTAATCAAAGGCTTGAGTTAGTATAGATGATCGAAAAAATAAAATAATTGAATCGATGATCTTCACAAGATTACTATCATTGGATCGATGCAATCCTGCCGTGACAAGCACCTGACCTGATGTTCGCCCTCTGGAGACCCTCTATGAAAACCGCATTTGTAACTGGCGCTTCCGCAGGCTTTGGCCGCGCCATCTGCCGCACGCTGGTCGCCGAGGGCTACCGGGTCATCGGTGGCGCTCGACGCATGGACAAACTCAAGGAGCTCGAGGACGAACTGGGCGACTCGTTCATCCCGCTGGCGCTGGATGTCACCGATCCAGCCTCCCTGGGCGCGGCTGTCGAGTGGATCGGCAAGGCCTCGTTGAACATCGATGTGCTGGTCAACAATGCCGGGCTGGCGCTGGGCATTGATCGGGCCCAGCAGGCCAGTGCCGAGAACTGGCAGCGGATGATCGACACCAACGTCACCGGCCTGACGATGGTCACCCACAAGATCCTCCCCCAGATGGTTGAGGCCGACAGCGGCCTGATCATCAACATCGGCTCCATCGCCGGCACCTATCCATACCCGGGCGGTAACGTGTATGGCGCCAGCAAGGCATTCGTCCGACAGTTCAGCCTCAACCTGCGCGCCGACCTCGCCGGCACCCGCGTACGGGTGAGCAACATCGAGCCGGGCCTGTGCTCGGGCACGGACTTCTCGGTGGTTCGACTCAAGGGTGACCTGGACGCCGTGGAAGCGCTGTACCGCGACGTCGAGGCGCTTCTGCCCGAGGACATCGCCGCCACCGTAGCCTGGATCGCGGCCCAGCCTGCACATGTGAACATCAACACGATCGAGATGATGCCGGTGGCGCAAAGCAGCGCGGGGCTGAATGTGGTGCGTAATCTGCCGTCTACCGCGAAGGTCTGAGGGGCAGGGGATGTTTCACAAATGAAACAGTCCCTTGAGCCATGTCATCGCGCATTCAGGATTCTTGGCTAGAGTTAGCGTTGGTGGCCATTCATTGGCCGCCACCGTGAAGTCCTTGAGGCGTCGGCGATGTCCCGACGTCCAGAACCTGATCAGGAGTGCACGATGGACCTCAACCGTCGGCAATTCTTCAAGGTCGCCGCGATCGGCCTTGGAGGCTCGAGCCTCGCGGCGTTGGGCATGGCCCCGACCCCTGCGTTCGCCGAGCAGGTGCGCCACTTCAAGCTGGCGCACACCAAAGAAACCCGTAACACCTGCCCCTACTGCTCGGTCGGCTGCGGCCTGATCATGTACAGCCAGGGCGATGCGGGCAAGAACGTCAAACAGAACATCATCCACATCGAGGGCGACGCGGACCATCCGGTCAACCGCGGGACCTTGTGCCCGAAAGGCGCGGGCCTGCTGGACTTCATCCACAGCCCGAACCGCTTGCAATACCCCGAGGTACGCAAGCCTGGCAGCAAGGAGTGGACCCGGATCAGTTGGGACGAGGCGCTCGATCGCATCGCCGATCTCGTGAAAAAGGACCGCGACGCCAATTTCATCGAGAAGAACGCCCAAGGGCAGACGGTCAACCGTTGGCTCAGCGTGGGCTTTCTCGCAGCGTCCGCCGCTTCCAGCGAAGCGGGCTATCTGACGCACAAGGTCGTCCGTTCATTGGGTGTACTGGGGTTCGATAACCAAGCGCGTGTCTGACACGGCCCGACGGTGGCAAGTCTTGCCCCGACGTACGGCCGTGGTGCCATGACCAACCACTGGTCCGATATCGCCAACGCGAATCTGGTCCTGGTGATGGGCGGCAACGCAGCAGAAGCGCACCCGTGCGGCTTCAAGTGGGTGACCGAGGCCAAGGCGCACAACAAGGCGCGGCTGATCGTGGTCGACCCGCGGTTCACGCGTACCGCCTCGGTGGCGGACTACTACGCGCCGATCCGTACCGGAACCGACATCGCCTTCATGGGCGGGTTGATCAACTACCTGCTGAGCAACGACAAGATTCAGCACGAATACGTGCGCAACTACACCGACGTGTCGTTCATCGTCAAAGAAGGCTATGGCTTCGAGGACGGCCTGTTCAGTGGCTATGATGCGGACAAGCGCATCTATGCCGACAAGTCCGGCTGGGGCTATGAGTTGGGCGAGGATGGTTTTGCCAAGGTCGATCCGACCCTGCAGCACCCGCGTTGCGTCTACCAGTTGATGAAGCAGCACTACAGCCGCTACACCCCGGAAGTGGCGAGCATGACCTGTGGCATGCCCCAGGACGCCATGATGAAGGTGTGGGAAGAGATCGCCACCTGCTCGCAGCCGGGCAAGACCATGACGATCCTTTATGCGCTGGGCTGGACGCAGCATTCGATCGGTGCGCAGATCATCCGCAGCGCGGCCATGGTCCAGCTGCTTCTGGGCAACGTCGGCATGCCGGGTGGCGGGGTCAACGCCCTGCGCGGTCACTCCAACATCCAGGGCCTGACCGACCTGGGGCTGCTGTCCAACTCGCTGCCCGGTTACCTGACCCTGGCCGGCGATGCCGAGCAGGACTACGCCGCCTTTATCGACAAGCGCGCCTCCAAACCGCTGCGCCCGGGGCAGTTGTCCTACTGGCAGAACTACGGCAAGTTCCACGTCAGCCTCATGAAGGCCTGGTACGGCCCCAACGCCACCGCCGAGAACCACTGGGGCTATGACTGGCTGCCCAAGCTCGATGTGGGGGCCTACGACGTGCTGCGCATGTTCGAGATGATGAGCCAGGGCAAGGTCAACGGCTACTTCTGCCAGGGCTTCAACCCGATCGCCGCGTTGCCGGACAAGAACCGCGTCACCGCTGCACTGGCCAAGCTCAAGTGGCTGGTGATCATGGATCCGCTGGCCACCGAGACGTCCGAGTTCTGGCGCAATGCAGGCCCCTTCAACGATGTCGATACCGCCAACATCCAGACCGAGGTGATCCGCCTGCCCACCACCTGCTTTGCCGAGGAGGATGGCTCGCTGGTCAACAGTAGCCGTTGGCTGCAGTGGCACTGGAAGGGCGCCGACGGGCCGGGCGAGACCCGCACCGATGTGCAGATCATGAGCGAGCTGTTCCTGCGCCTGCGTCATCGCTACAAGACCGAGGGCGGTGCGTATCCGGATCCGCTGCTCAACATCAACTGGCCTTACAAGATTCCCGAAGAGCCTTCGCCTGAGGAGTTGGCCAAGGAAATGAACGGCTGGGCGGTCAGCGACTTCACCGACCCTACCGGCGCCACGCTCAAGGCCGGCCAGCAACTGGCAGGCTTCGGCCAGCTCAAGGACGACGGCAGTACGGCGTCCGGCTGCTGGATCTTCGCTGGCAGTTGGACCGAGCAGGGCAACCAGATGGCTCGGCGCGACAACAGCGACCCCTACGGCATGCATCAGGTGCAGAACTGGGCCTGGGCCTGGCCTGCCAACCGCCGCATCCTCTACAACCGCGCCTCCAGCGACCCGCAAGGCAAGCCTTGGGATCCGGAGAAAAAACGCCTGGTGTGGTGGAACGGCAAGGCCTGGACGGGCACCGACGTGCCGGACTTCAAGGTTGACTCGCCACCTGAAGCGGGGATGAACCCGTTCATCATGAACCCCGAGGGTGTGGCGCGTTTCTTCGCCATCGACAAGATGGCCGAGGGGCCGTTCCCCGAGCACTACGAGCCGTTCGAGACGCCCATCGGCATCAACCCGCTCAACCCGCAGAACAAGAAGGCCATCAGCAACCCGGCCGGGCGCGTGTTCGACTCGGTGTGGGACACCCTGGGCAAGGCCGACGAGTTCCCTTATGCGGCGACCACCTACCGATTGACCGAGCACTTCCACTTCTGGAGCAAGCACTGCCGCCTCAACGCCATCGCCCAGCCCGAGCAGTTCGTCGAGATCGGCGAGGTGCTGGCCAACGAGAAAGGCATCAAGGCGGGCGACCGGGTGCGGGTCAGCTCCAAGCGCGGGTATATCGAGGCGGTGGCGGTGGTGACCAAGCGGATCCGTCCACTGAAGGTCAACAACCAGACCGTTCACCAAATTGGCATTCCGCTGCACTGGGGTTTCACCGGCATCACCCGGCATGGCTACCTGACCAACACCCTGGTGCCGTTCTTGGGTGATGGCAATACCCAGACGCCGGAATCCAAGTCGTTCCTCGTCAACGTGGAGAAAATCTAATGGCCCAGCAAGACATCATCGCCCGCTCGGCCACCACGACCGTACCGTCTTCGGTGCGCCAGCAGCAGGAAGTCGCCAAGCTGATCGACACGACCAAGTGCATCGGCTGCAAGGCCTGCCAGGTGGCGTGCTCGGAGTGGAACGAACTGCGTGACGAGGTCGGCCACAACCACGGCACCTACGACAACCCCCAGGACCTGACCGCCGAAACCTGGACCCTGATGCGCTTCACCGAGCACGAGCGCGACGATGGCAACCTGGAGTGGCTGATCCGCAAGGATGGCTGCATGCACTGCGCCGAGCCAGGTTGCCTGAAGGCCTGCCCGAGCCCAGGGGCGATCATCAAGCACGCCAACGGCATCGTCGATTTCAACCAGGATCACTGCATCGGCTGCGGTTACTGCATCACCGGCTGCCCGTTCAACATCCCGCGGATTTCGCAGAAAGACCACAAGGCCTACAAGTGCAGCCTGTGTTCCGACCGTGTGGCCGTGGGCTTGGAACCGGCCTGCGTGAAGACCTGCCCGACCGGGGCGATCGTCTTCGGCAGCAAGGATGAAATGAAGGTGCATGCCGCCGAGCGCATCGTAGACCTGAAGTCCCGGGGCTTCGACAAGGCCGGCTTGTATGACCCGGACGGCGTCGGCAGTACCCACGTGATGTATGTGCTGCACCACGCCGATACGCCCAAGTTGTACGCCGGGCTGCCGGATGCGCCGGTGATCAGCCCGTTGGTGGGGCTGTGGAAAGGCATCAGCAAACCGCTGGCGCTGCTGGCGATGGGCGCGGCAGTGCTGGCGGGGTTCTTCCACTATGTGCGGGTCGGCCCGCAGCGGGTCGAGGAGGACGATGCCCTGGCGCCTGCCGATGACAGCGTGCATCAGGTGGACCCGTCGGTGCATGTCTATGATCCGACCAAGCCCGGCGGGCAAGGGGGGCCGCGGCCATGAGCGACAACAAACCGATCCTGCGCTACAACGCCAATGAGCGCAGCAACCACTGGATCGTCGCGATCCTGTTCGTGATGGCCGGGCTGTCGGGGCTGGCGCTGTTCCATCCGGCGTTGTTCTGGCTCAGCCATCTGTTCGGCGGTGGTCCGTGGACGCGCATCCTGCACCCGTTCCTGGGCGTGGCGATGTTCGTGTTCTTCCTGGGGCTGGTGCTACGGTTCTGGCGCGCCAACTTCATCACCGCCAACGATCGCTTGTGGCTGCGCCGCATCGACCGGGTGATGCGCAACGAGGAGGAGGGCGTTCCACCGATCGGCAAGTACAACGCTGGGCAGAAGCTGCTGTTCTGGACCTTGCTGCTGTGCATGCTGGTGCTGCTGGTCAGTGGCGTGGTGATCTGGCGCGCTTGGTTCAGCCAGTACTTCGACATCGGAGCGATTCGCCTGGCGACCTTGCTTCATGCGCTGGCGGCGTTCGTGCTGATCCTCAGCATCATCGTGCACATCTATGCTGGCATCTGGATCAAAGGCTCGGTAGGCGCCATGCTGCACGGCTCGGTCAGCCGCGCCTGGGCACGCAAGCACCATGAGTTGTGGTATCGCGACGTGACCGGCGACAAGACACCGGGCAAGCACGGACGAAAAGAAGGATGAGCGCTTGAGCACGATACTTGAACCTGGGCAGATCGAAGCGTCGGCCGTGGCGCCGCCGTTTCTGAACCTGCCGCCCGCCAACCTGTTCGAACGGCGCGCCGAGCGCCTGGAGCACCTGGCCGAGGGCAATGCCCTTGGCCAGTACCTGATGCTGGTCGCGCGGTTGTGCCGCCTCCAGCAGCAGCTTGTGGATAACCCGCCCGGTGACTTGCCGGTGGCAGACGAGCGCCAGCGGCTGTGCATAAGTCATGGCTTGCCGCCGCTGGCAGCCGACAGCCTGGTACGCGAGGGGCCCTGGTTGGCTTGGCTGCAGGCGCTGCTCGAGTACTTCGATGAGGCGTCAGACGGGCCCTTGGGCGAGGCGCTGCGATCCTTGCGGGAAAGCGACGACAGCCAGCGCAAAGGCTGGGCCATCGCCCTGCTGGCCGGTCAATACGATGCCGTACCGGCGGCGCTGGTGCCCTTCATCGGCGCGGCGCTGCAGGCGGCCTGGTCCTATTGGCTGCTGGCGCTGCCGGAGCCTGAACTCAAGCCCGCCGACAGCCTGGCCCAGTGTCCGGCCTGTGGATCACCGGCCATGGCCGGGGTGGTGCGCAACCGCGGCAAGCATAATGGCCTGCGATACCTGGTCTGTTCACTGTGTGCCTGCGAGTGGCATGTGGTGCGGGTCAAGTGTGTGTACTGCGAGTCGAGCAAGGACCTGCGTTACACCAACCTGGAGGATGACCGGCACGCGCCGGGCAAGGCGCCACTGCGCGCCGAATGCTGCCCAGGATGCCAGCATTACCTGAAGCAGAGTTACCTGGAAAACGACGCCGCGGCCGAGCCGCTGGCCGATGACCTGGCGAGCCTGGCGCTGGATATCCGCCTGGACGAGGAGGGCTTCCAGCGGCTGGCGCCGAACCTGATGCTGGCGCCGGGATAGAGGAGAGTGTCTACACTGCAAGATCGAGTTGCCCTGTTCGCGGGTAAGCCCGCTCCCACAAGGTTCGGCGGAGCGGGTTTGCCCGCGAACAGGGCGCAATAGACTAAGGATCAGTTTAAGGTAGTACTGCATGTCCTCGAGCCCCGCCAGCGACACCCCACGCCTGCCGTCCATCGACACCCTGCTACGCCACCCGACCTGCGAGCCGCTGATCGAGCGCCATGGCCGCGAGGCCGTGCTAGCCACCCTGCGCCAACTGCTTGGCGATCTGCGAGAGCCCGCTCGCCTTGGTCAGATGAGTGCGGTCGAGCTGGTGCCGGATGTTCTTAATGGTCGCGCCGGCGAACGCCTGGCCATCCAGCAGCGCAGTCAGGTCCGCCGCGTGTTCAATCTCACCGGCACGGTCCTGCATACCAACCTGGGCCGTGCGCTGTTGCCCGAGGAGGCGGTGGAAGCCATGCAGGTCGCCGCCCGCCACCCGCTGAACCTGGAGTTCGACCTGGCCACCGGCAAACGCGGTGACCGCGACGACCTGATCGAAGGCCTGATCCGCGAGCTCACCGGGGCCGAGGCCGTGACGGTGGTCAACAACAATGCCGCTGCCGTGCTGCTGGCACTCAACAGCTTGGGCGCGCGCAAGGAGGGCATCATCTCCCGGGGCGAGCTGATCGAAATCGGCGGCGCCTTCCGTATCCCCGACATCATGGCCCGCGCCGGTGTCCGCCTGCATGAGGTCGGCACCACCAACCGCACCCACGCCCGTGACTACGAAGGTGCGATCAACCCGCGTACGGGTTTGCTGATGCGTGTGCATTGCAGCAACTACAGCATTCAAGGCTTCACCACCCAGGTACCCACCGCCGAGCTGGCAGCCATTGCCCGCGCTCATGGCCTGCCACTGCTGGAGGACCTGGGCAGCGGCAGCCTGCTCGATCTCACCCGTTGGGGCCTGCCGGCCGAGCCCACGGTGCGCCAGGCCCTGGCCGACGGCGCCGACATCGTCACCTTCAGCGGTGACAAGCTACTCGGTGGTCCCCAGGCCGGCATCATCGTCGGGCGCAAGGAACTGATCGCCAAGATCAAGAAGAACCCCCTCAAGCGCGCTCTGCGGGTCGACAAGATCACCTTGGCCGCGCTGGAGGCCGTGCTGGCGCTGTACCGCAATCCGGATCGGCTGGCCGAGCGATTGCCCAGCCTGCGCCTGTTGACCCGCTCGCAGGAAGAGATTGCGGCCCAGGCCGAGCGTCTGGCCCCGGCGCTCGCAACCTGCCTGGGGGCGCAATGGGCCGTGAGCGTCGAGCCGGCCCTGGGCATGATCGGCAGCGGTAGCCAGCCGGTGGCGCGTTTGCCCAGCGCCGCCCTGTGCCTGCGTCCGCAGGTGTCGAAGAAGCTGCGCGGGCGCAGTTTGCACGTGCTGGAGCGCGCCTTGCGCGACCTGCCGGTGCCGGTGCTCGGACGCATCGACGATGACGCCCTGTGGCTTGACCTGCGTCAGCTCGACGACGAGGCTCACTGGCTGGCGCAACTGCCAGCACTGCGCCTGGGGCCGGTCCAGTGATCGTCGGCACCGCCGGCCATATCGACCATGGCAAGACTGCACTGCTCCAGGCCCTGACCGGCCAGGCCGGTGACCATCGCCAGGAAGAACGCGCCCGTGGCATGACCATCGACCTCGGCTACCGCTATGCTGCGCTGGCCGAGGGGGCGCGTTTGACGGGTTTCATCGACGTACCCGGACACGAGCGCTTCATCCACAACATGCTCGCCGGTGCCCATGGCATCGACCTGGTGTTGCTGGTGGTGGCCGCGGACGATGGCGTCATGCCGCAGACCCGCGAGCACCTGGCGATCATCGAGCTGCTGGGCATCCCCCAGGCCTTGGTGGCGATCAGCAAGTGCGACCGGGTCGAGCCGCAGAGGGTGGCGCAGGTCCAGGCTCAGGTGTCGGCGCTGCTGGCGCCTGGGCCTTACGCGCAGGCGAAGCAGTTCCCCTTGTCCAGCGTCACCGGTGAGGGCGTCGAGGCGTTGCGCCAGGCGCTGCTGGAGGCTGAACACGCTGTAGGTCAACGCCGCGCTCGCGGTGGTTTCCGTCTGGCCGTGGATCGGGCGTTTGCCGTGGCCGGCGCCGGTATCGTGGTCACCGGCACCGCTTTGGCCGGGCAGGTCAGCGCCGGTGATACCTTGCTGCTGGGCAAAGCCGGCAAGCCGGTGCGGGTGCGCGGGCTGCACGCGCAGAACCAGGCCGCGCTGGTAGCCCAGGTCGGCCAGCGGGTGGCGCTTAACCTCCACGCCGAGCGCCTGGCACTGGAGCAGATCCATCGGGGCGACTGGCTGGTACCGGACTGGCTGCATGCGCCCAGCATGCGGGTGGATATCCATCTCACGTTATTGCCCAGCGAGACGCGGACCTTCGAGCATTTCAGCGCCGTGCACGTGCACCTGGGCACCCAGGACGTCACGGCGCGCGTGGCGCTGCTCGAGGGGGAGAAACTGCAGGCAGGGCAACGGATGTTCGCCCAGCTGCTGCTCAACGCACCTTTGCAGGCGGTGCATGGCGATCGGCTGGTGCTCAGGGATCAACGCGCCCAACGCACCTTGGGCGGTGGGCGCGTGCTCGACCCCTTTGCCCCGAGCCGGCAACGGCGAAGTGAAATGCGCCTGCGGCAGTTGCAGGCCCTCAGCGAGGCCGAGGCGTTGGAGCAGGCCTTGCCGGCCTTGCTCGATGCCGCTCCCGGCGGGCTGGATCCGCAGCGCCTGGAGCGTCAGTTCAATCGACTGCGCGAAACCTGGGTATTACCTGAAGCGGTCCAGGTCATCACCACGCGGCAAGGGCAATTGCTATTCGCCAGGCACCACTGGCAGACGCTGAAGGAGCGGGTCACGATGCAGTTGGCGCTGTTCCATGAGCAGGAGCCTGACCAGCTCGGGCCGGATCGCGACCGCCTGCGCAGGTTCGCGGCGTTGCCCACGGAGCGGCCGGCGTTCGTCAGTTTGCTGGAGGAGTTGCTCGAAGCCGGCAAAGTCGTCAGTAGCGGGCCGTGGTTGCATTTGCCGGAACACAAAGTGCAATTGAGCGAGGCCGACGCTGCCTTGTGGGCGCTGCTGGAGCCTGAGTTGTCGAGGGGGGAGTACGATCCGCCCTGGGTCAGGACGTTGGCCGCGGCGCAAGGACGCGATGAAGCCGACGTGCGCCTGTTGCTGCGCAAGCTGGCCCGGCTGGGGTTGGTGCACCAGGTAGTGCGCGATCTTTTTTACCCTGAAGCGACTGTCCGGCGCATGGTAGACATGCTCTTGCAGCTGTCGGCCAGTACGCCGATAGTGCAGGTGGCCGCGTTTCGCGATATGTTGGGCATCGGTCGCAAACGCAGTGTTCAGATCCTCGAATACTTCGACCGAATCGGCCTGACCCGGAGGGTCGCCGACCAGCGTTACATCCGAGCCGACAGTGCACTGGCCGAGCAGCAGACCAGGCACTGACTACAAGGAAGGCAATCGCGCCCGGTGGCGCGGCCGGGCTTCAAACCCGGTTGGGGACGGCATCCGTTCCCGGGCAGGTTCGACTCCCGCTGCCTTCCGCCATTTCTCCGAGAACCTCTGGGAGCGGGTTTATCGAGGCGTCGAACCGCCGCGAATGCGTCAGTCTGGGCGGCCTTCAGGCCCGCTCACCGCACAGGTCCAGGGCAAACCAGTGCTCTGCCGCCTGCACATCCAGCCCTGCGCCCAGCAATGCGAACAGCTTGCCCAGCGCCGCCTCGCGGGTCATGCCGCCGCCGCTGACCAACCCGGTATCGCGCAGGCGGCTGCCAGCGGCATAAGTATCGAACACCACCGAACCTTCAGGGCACTGGCTGATCGCAACGATCATCACCCCGCGCGCGCGGGCTTCGTGCAGCGCGTCCAGCAGCGCCTGGTCATCCGAAGGGCCGGTGCCGCTGCCGTAGCATTCCAGCACCAGGCCCTGCACGCCGGCAGCGAGCATCGCCTGCACGAAGCTGGCCTGCAGGCCAGGCACCACCGGCAGCACCGCAAGGTGCACCGGCTGGCGACGTTGGCGATAGTCCAGTGTCGGCGGGATCGCCGTGGCACGCTTGCCTTCGCGGTGGCGGGGCAGGGCTGCGAAGGCATCGAAGGCCTCGCTGCGCAGCTTCGAGGCCCGGCAGCCATGCAGCAGTTGGCCGTGGAAATACAACTGCACGCCATCGGCCAGCCCGCTTTCGAACAGGTGCAGGGCACCAAGCAGGTTGTCCCAGGCGTCGCTGTCTGGCGCACCGGCCGGCAGCATCGAACCGGTCAACAACACCGGTACCGGCAAGCCCAGCAGCAGGAACGACAGCGCCGCCGCGCTGTAGGCCAGGGTATCGGTGCCATGCAGCACCAGCACACCGTCATGGCCGTCGTGTTCCACCGCCTCGACGATGGCATCGCGCATGGCCAACCAGTTGGCCTGCTGCATGTTGGCACTGTCGATCAATGGGTCGAGCTCGCGCAGCGACCATTGAAGGCTTGGCGCCTCGGCGTGCAGCACCAGGTGCTCGCGCATTCGCGCCTCGAAGCCGCTTGCCGGCGCCAGGCCCTCGGGGGTCTGCAGCATGCCGATGGTGCCGCCGGTATAGAGGACGAGAAGATTCTTGACTGCACGCATGGAAAGCATCCGTAGCGATGAGCGGAGAAGGAAAGCCGCCCCGGACGGGGCGGCTGGGCAGCAGAGGATATCAGCGCTGTGGCTGAGCTTGGGCGACGGCTTTGTCAGCGGCGGTTTCAGCCTGAGGATTGGCCGGCCAGGCGTTGCGGTCCAGGTCCAGGTCAGCGAACTTGCTGGAGTCGAACACCGGCTGGTCGATGCCCGCGCGGCGCTGTTCGTCGTAGTCGCGCATCACGCGCAGACCGACCTTGAACAGCAGGGCCAGGGCGATCAGGTTGACGAACGCCAGGCAGGTCATGGTGATGTCGGCGAAGGCGAACACGGTCGATAGGTCTTGCATCGAGCCCCACACCACCAGCGCCAGTACCAGGCCGCGGAAGATCATCAGCACGACACGGTTGCGGCTGAGGAACTGCAGGCTGTTCTCGCCCAGGTAGTAGTTGTAGAGGATGCAGGTGAAGACGAACAGCGACAGGGCGATGCTGACGAACAGGCGGCCCCAGTCACCGACCACGGCGGCCAGCGAGTTCTGGGTCAGGACGATGCCATCACCTTCGAAGCCCGGCGTGTAGAAGCCCGACAGCAGGATCAGCAGCGCGGTGCAGGTACAGATCACGAAGGTATCGAGGAACACGCTGAAGGCCTGGACCACGCCCTGGGCGCCCGGGTGCTTCACGGCGGCCACGGCGGCGACGTTCGGCGCACTGCCCAGGCCCGCTTCGTTGGCGAACACGCCACGCTTCACACCCATGACGATGGCGCTGCCGAGCAGGCCGCCGAACGCAGGGTCGAGGCCGAAGGCGCTCTTGAAGATGGTTTCCAGCATGGCTGGGACGTGTTCGATCTGGGTGCCGATCACGTACAGGGTCACGCCGATGTAGGCCAGGGTCTTGATCGGAACCAGCAGGTCCGACACCGCGGCGATGCGCTTGATGCCGCCGATAAAGGTGATAGCCAGCAGCACGGCCAGGACGATGCCGGTGTGCTTTGGATCGAAGGCAAAGGCGTTCTGCAGCGAGTGGGTCACGGTGTACGACTGCAGGCCAATGAAGGCGAAGCCGTAGGTGACCAGCAGCAGGATCGAGAACACGATCGCCATGCTTTTGAGCTTCAGGCCGTGCTGGATGTAGTACGCCGGACCGCCGCGGTACAGGCCGTCGCCGTCGGCGCGCTTGTAGACCTGGGCCAGGGTGCATTCGAAGAAGCTGCTGGACATGCCCACCAGCGCGGTGACCCACATCCAGAACACGGCGCCTGGGCCACCGAGGGTCACGGCGATGCCGACGCCTGCGATGTTACCGGCGCCCACACGGCCGGCAAGGCTCAGCATCAGGGCCTGGAACGAGCTCAGTTGGCCTGCCTGGCCGCGAAGGGATTCCTTGAAGACCCCGAACATGTGGCCGAAATGACGGAACTGGACGAACCGAGAGCGGATGGTGAAGTAACCGCCGAGTCCGACGATCAGCACGATGAGGAGTTTCCCGGAAAGGAAATCGTTGAGTGCTTCGAGCATTGAAAAATGACCTCGATTCTTATTGTTCGTGTGGAAAGACCAGCGGGCGGCAGGCGCACCGCTATTGGGGGCGCATGGTTGGCCATGACAACAACGGTTACAATTTCGCGTGTTGCTCTGACTTGATGCGACTTGATGCTAAACTTGCACCACTCGCATCATCTGGATCCTTCTCATGGGCGATCATTTCGCTATCAATCTCAAACTGGCGTGCAGTCACTACCGCTCTATTTCAGAGGTTTGCCGACAGCTCTCGATCAACCGCGCGCAGTTCAACAAGTACCTCAGCGGCCAGAGCCGTCCGACGGCATACAACCTCAAGCGCATTGGTGATTTCTTCGGTGTCGAGGAATACGAGCTGGGTCTGCCGCCCGAGCAGTTCGCCCGCCTGATCGGGGCGCGCAATCTGTCGGCCGAGTCCGGACCGCAGAACGATCCCATCAGCGAGCTGTTCAAACCGTTGCATGCCCATGCGGGCAATCTGTCGCGCTATTGCGGCTACTACTTCGAGTACTCCAACTGCATGTCGGTCCCAGGCTCGATTCTGGTGTCGCTGGTGCATCTGTGGGAGGAGCGCGGCAGCTTTCTGTTCGAGCGCCAGGAGCGACAGGAGCGCTCAAGTGCCACCGACCTGCATGCAGAGGTGCGTTGCCGCTACCTGGGCGCGGCCTTCCAGTTGCAGGACCGGGTCTTTCTGATCGACTACGAGTCGCTGACGCTCAACGAGATGAGCCAGACCGTGCTCATCCCCAGCTTCAAGAGCCGTATCACCCGCCTCAATGGCCTGAAGACCGGCGTCTCCAGTGGGGACCGGCGCAACCCGGCCTGTACCCGCGTGGTATGGGAGTACCTGGGCGAGGAGATCAACCGCATCAACGCCTACCGCCAGGTCCGGCTGTACCGCCCGGACGACCCGCGCATCGATGACGACGTGCGCGAGCGTCTGAAGGCAGGGCCGATCAGCAACGGCTTGTTCGAGATCGAGTGAGCCCTGTCCCGCGATGCACGCGGCGCGCTGCTTGGCAATTCGTCATCGACGCCGAATATCCTGTCGCGCCCAGGCATGTGCTGTGGTTGGACTTCCCCGAGAGGAACCCGCAAAATGTCCGCTTCCTTCTATCAACCTGTTCGGATCTGCTGACTCTATGCGTATGCGCCTGATGCTGTTGGGTGGTGGCAATGCCCTCGGGCAAGCGCTGATTCGTCTCGGGGCCGAGGAGGACATCGGATTCCTGGCGCCGCGCCCACCGGAGAACGGCTGGGGGCCGGCCAGTCTTACGCAATTGCTTGACGATCACCGTCCCGATGTCGTGGTCAACCTGGCGTACTATTTCGACTGGTTCCAGGCCGAGTCGGTCAGCGAACAACGCCTGGCGTTGCAGGAGCGGGCCGTGGAGCGGCTGGCCGAGCTGTGCCAGCACCACCAGATCATTCTCGTGCAGCCTTCGAGCTACCGCGTGTTCGATGGCTCAAGGGCTACGGCCTACAGCGAAAAGGATGAGCCGGTGCCACTGGGCCTGCGTGGCCAGGCGCTCTGGCGCATCGAGCAGAGCGTTCGGGCGACCTGTCCGCAGCATGTGCTGCTGCGTTTTGGCTGGGTGCTCGACGAAAGCATCGATGGTGTGCTCGGGCGCTTCCTCACCCGCGCCGAGCAACCCCAGGAACTGCTGCTGGCCGACGACCGCCGCGGCAACCCGACGCCGGTCGACGACGCCGCACGGGTGATTCTCTCGGTGCTCAAGCAGCTCGATTGCGACGCGCCGCTGTGGGGCACCTACCACTACGCCGGCAACGAGGCGACCACGCCGCTGGCGCTGGGCCAGGCGATCCTCGGCGAGGCGGCGCAGTGGCACAAGCTGGCCGTGCAGGCACCTACGCCCCAGGCCCATGCCGCGCGCCCCGACGCCAGCGAGGAGCCGCAGAACGCGGTGTTGGCCTGCAAAAAGATTCTTCACACCTTCGGCATCAAGCCCCGTGCCTGGCGCGCCGGCTTGCCGCCTCTACTGGACCGGTTCTACCGACATGGCTGACGCCCCCATCCTGATCACCGGCGGTGCCGGCTTCATTGGCTCCCACCTGTGCGATGCGTTGCTGGACAAAGGCTATGCGGTACGGGTGCTCGATGACCTCTCCACCGGCAAGCGCGCCAACCTGCGTCTGGACCATCCCGGCCTGGACCTGATCGAAGGCGACGTCGCCGATGCCGAACTGGTACGCCGAGCCACGGCAGGCTGTCGCGCCGTGGTGCACCTGGCCGCGGTCGCGTCGGTGCAGGCGTCGGTCGAAGACCCGGTGCGTACCCACCAAAGCAACTTCATCGGTACCCTCAATGTTTGCGAAGCCATGCGCCTGGAAGGCGTGCGGCGTGTGTTGTTCGCCTCCAGCGCGGCGGTCTATGGCAACAACGGCGAGGGCCAATCGATTGCCGAGGACACGCCCAAGGCGCCCTTGACCCCCTATGCGGTGGACAAGCTGGCCAGCGAGCAGTACCTGGACTTCTATCGTCGCCAGCATGCGCTGGAGCCGGTGGTGTTCCGTTTCTTCAACATCTTCGGGCCGCGCCAGGACCCATCTTCGCCCTATTCCGGGGTAATCAGCATCTTCTGCGAACGCGCTACCCAAGGCCTGCCGATCACGGTCTTCGGCGATGGCGAGCAAACGCGAGACTTCCTGTATGTGGGCGACCTGGTCCAGGTGATGATCCAGGCGCTGGAGCTTGAGCAGGTCGAGGAAGGCGCGGTGAACATCGGCCTGAACCAGGCGACCTCGCTGAACCAGTTGCTGGCGGCGCTGGAAAAGGTGGTCGGCAGCCTGCCTGCCATCCACCACGCCCCGGCGCGTTCGGGCGACATCCGCCATTCGCGGGCGGACAACACCCGCCTGCTGGCGCGTTTCGACTTCCCCCTGCCCACCTCGATGGTCGATGGATTGGCCCGGCTGTTGGGCAAAGCCTGATCCCCTTGACCAACGCGCGCCATGGGTTATTGCCCATGGCGTACGCGCTGGCGATGACAGTCCTCCGGGCCCAGTAGGCGGCCATCCCTGACTCGTACCTGCAGGCGTTCGATGGGCTGGCCGTTGGCGTTGTCATGGCTGCCGAGCGCCCTGCTCGAGCATTCGCTGTGGGCATTGGTGGTGGGGGTATTGATCCTGGATTTAGCCGTGCAGGCGGTCCGTGTGACCAGTCAGAGCCTGCTGCTGGCTGGGTGAGGCGAAATGGCGAGTCGGTTGATCGGCGCCTACATGTGCTGTTATGCGATCGGCAGTGGGTTAGGGGCGGTAGTCGCGACGTGGGTATATGCCCGCTGGGGCTGGCTGGCGGTGTGTGGCCTGGGCGCATCGATCAGCGCTTTGGCCTTGGGTTACTGGGTGTGCCTGGAGATCGGCGGGAGCGTGAAGCGTGACATGGCGGCCAAGGCCGCCATGTCGGGCGGGGATCAGAACTTGTAGCCCACGCCTACCATGTAGACCCACGGATCGACGTCCACGTCGACCTTGGTCTTGCCCACATTCAGGGCGCTTGGGCCGTCCACGGTGGCCTTGGTGTCGATGTCGATGTACCAGACCGAGGCGTTGACCAGCAGATTCTCGGTGAGCATGTAGTCCATGCCCAGCTGGGCAGCGAGGCCTACCGAGTCTTGCAGTTTCAGGTTGCTGAAGCCCTGTTGCTTGCGGGTGCTGCTGAGGTCCTCGTCGAAGAAGGTGGTGTAGTTGATGCCCACGCCCGCATACGGCTGGAACTTCGAAGAAGGCTCCATCGGGTAGTACTGCAGCGACAAGGTCGGCGGCAGTTGCTTGATGTCGGCTAGCTTGCCGTCCAGGCCAGGGCCAAGGCCTTTGACGGCCACGGTGTGGTTGAACGGTGTGGCGGCCAGCAGCTCCAGGCCGATGTGGTCGGTGAGCATGTAGGCGAAGGTCAGGCCCAGCTGGGTATCGCTGTCCAGGGTCGCCTTGGTGCCCGGCACCTTGGCGCCATCGAGCTTGAGGTCGCTGCTGTTTTCGTTCGGCGCTACGGTGATGGCACCGGCACGCAGGATGAAATCACCGGCCTGGTGGGCGTGGGCGACGGGGGCAGCGAGCGCCAGGGCAATGAGCGAGGCGCCGAGCAAGGACTTGTTCATGGAAGCTCCCAAAGGACGTAAGTAATCGAGTAGTCCAATGGTAAGGAGCCGGCCGAAACGAACTGTTGATTCAGCTCAACGAAGCCGTGTCGCAACGTCTAAGCAGTGCTTATTGCAGCTCGTAGGCGTAGATTTTTTCCGCTTCCATCTGGTAGCCGGCATCGGCCAGTTCACTGCTGGTGGCTTTGACCTGCATCCGGCCCTCGATCCAGTAGGGCTGGTAGAGGTCTTCGATGCGCACGCCCATCTCGCTGACGATATGCACGATCTGGTTCGCCGGTGGCGGCGGCACGTGGATGCAGGCGCCGTAGTAGGGCACCAGGAGGAACTCAGTGGTACGGCCTTCCTCGCTCACTTCCAGCGGCACGATGTAGCCGGGCAATTTGACCCACTGGCCATCCAGCGCTTTGACCACCGGCGCGTGGGGCGCCTGCTGGCGCGCGGCAGGGGCCGACTCGGCCAGGGCATTGCCCAGTTGCGACAGGTCATGCAGCGGTGCCATCTGGGGCGGGGCCACCGGCGCGCCCTCGGGGATCAGGGCAGGCCAGTCCAAGGTTTTGGGCTCGTCGCCCCAGGCAGGGGCCAGCATGAACAGCAGCAACAGCACGAGTTTGTGACGCATGATCGGATCTCAGAGATGGATCGACAGGCCATCGGCCAAAGACTGACGATAGGCACGCCAGGCCGGCACGCTGCCCATCAGCAGTGCGGCGCCCAGGATGATCGCCAGCAGCGTCCATTCATGGGCGCTCGGCCAAGCCAGCGGCAGGTAGAGGCCATAGTTGGCCTGCACGTAGCCTTGGGCCAGGGCGATTCCCGCATACAACAAGCCTAGCCCTGCACCGATACCGGCCAGTGCCAGGGCGAGCGCTTCGAGCACCAACAGCCCGGCGATGTGCCAGGGCCGCGCGCCCACCGAGCGCAGGATGGCCATCTCCCGGCGGCGCTCGTTGAGGCTGGTGAGGATCGCCGTGAGCATACCGATCAAACCCGTCAGCACCACGAACAGCGACACCACGAACAACGCCTGTTCGGCTGTGCCCATCAGGCTCCAAAGCTCCTGCAGGGCAACCCCAGGGAGGATGGCCAGCAGCGGCTCGCTACGGAATTCGTTGATTTCCCGCTGCAGGCTGAAGGTGGCGATCTTGTTGTTCAGGCCCAGCATGAACGCCGTGATGGCGGCAGGTTGCAAGTCCGTGCCGCGTGCCTGCTCGGCGCTGATACGTCCGGCGCCACGGGCTGGAACGCCGTTGTGCCAATCGACGTGGATTGCCTCCATGCCGGCCAGGCTGATGTGCAGGGTGCGGTCCACCGGCGTGCCGGTGCGTTCGAGGATGCCGACGACGGTAAAGGGTTTGTCGTCGTGCTTGACCAGGCTGATGGCAGCCACGCCGTGGGCTAGCACCAGCTTGTCACCGAGTTTGTAGTGCAGCGCCTCGGCCACTTCGGCGCCCAGCACCACCTCGAACGGGTCTGCTGCGAAGGGCCGGCCCTGGCTCAGGGCCAGATGTTGCTGGCGTCCGAACTGGTAATGGTCGAAGTATTCGCCTGTGGTACCCATCACCCGATAGCCGCGATGGGAGTCGCCGAGGGAAATCGGGATCGCCCACTTCACCCGCGGGTCCTTGGCGTAGTGTTCGAAGCTGTCCCAGCGGATGTTGTTGGTGGCATTGCCGATGCGAAACACCGAGTACAGCAGCAGGTTCACCGACCCCGAGCGGGCCCCGACGATCAGGTCGGTGCCGCTGATGGTGCTGGCGAAGCTGGCGCGGGCCTCTGTGCGCACGCGCTCAACGGCCAGCAACAGGCACACCGACAGAGCGATGGCAAAGGCCGTCAGGAAGGCGGTGAAGCGACGGTTGGCCAGGCTGGCCAGGGCAAGGCGGAGCAAGTACATCAGGCCTCCTGGGACTTGGCCGCGCGATTGAGTTCGGCCAGGGACAGATGACGGTCGAACAGCGGTGCCAGGCTCTGGTCATGGCTGACGAACAGCAGGCTGGAGCCCGCCGCACGGCATTCGTCGAACAACAGGCGGATGAACGCCTCGCGGGTATCGGCATCCAGCGCCGAGGTGGGCTCGTCGGCGATCACCAGTTCGGGTTGGCCAATCAGCGCCCTGGCTGCGGCGACCCGCTGCTGCTGGCCGATCGACAGGCTGTCTGCGCGCCGGACAAGTAGCGCCGGGTCAGTCAGGCCCAGGTGGGCCAACAGCGTGGCGGCCGCCTGGTCGATGCTGCCATGGCGCTGGACCGCCCGTTCGGCGCGGCTGCGCGAGAAGCGGCAGGGCAACTCGACGTTCTCCCGTACCGAGAGAAACGGCAGCAGGTTGAACTGCTGGAAGAGATAGCCGGTGTGGTCGACCCGAAAACGATCTCGGGCGCCCTGGCCCAGGGCGCCGAGGTCCTGGCCGAGCAGCAGGATTCGGCCTTGATCGGGCCGGTTCACCCCGCCCAGCAGGCCGAGCAATGTCGTCTTGCCGCTGCCGCTAGGGCCCTTGAGGAACAGCGCTTCGCCGGCTTGCAGGCGAAACGCGGGGATGTCCAGCAAAGGTGGCTGGCCGGGCCAGGCGAACTGCAGCCCTTGCAGGTCGATCAGCGCCTGGCTCATTCAGAACACGACCACGCTGTTGGCGGGGGAGGCTTGCAGGCCTTTCTGGCCGTTCGGGCCAATCAGTTGCACGTTGATCTTCTGGGTCGCCGGGAAAGCCTGGAACAGCGGGGCGAGGTCGACCTGGGCGAGCTTGCCAGGCGCTACGCATTTGAATTGGTAATGGGCGTTGACGTCGGCGTGTTCATGCCCGTGCGCGTGCCCATGTTCGTCGTCGCCATCGTCGTGGGCGTGTGGTGCATCGCCAAACAGCGGGCTGCCGAGTTCCTGGGCGTCCTCCGTGCAACCGGCGGCCTGGTCTACGCCGAACAGCTTCAACGGTTGCTCCAGTTGCTGGCGTACGGCGACGACCTTGGCCTTGTCGGTGTCGCGGGTGGCCGCATGCTCGAAGCCGACCAGGTTCATGGCCGGGCTGTCCAGTTCCAGTTCCAGGGTGTTGCCGTCGAGCACCACGTTGAGTGTGGCCACGCCATGTTCATGAGCGCCGAGGCTGCCGTGGGCCTGATCGTGATCATCGTGGGCCTGGGCTACAACCAAGGGAAGCAGGGCGAAGGGCAGGGCGAGAAGCAAGCGGCGCATGGAGGGCTCCAGGGGCGGGCAAGAAAAGATTTCGTAATGTTATAACAAATTTTTCGACGCTGGCCACCTGCCTGGCGCAGGTTTCATGTTCGTGGGAGCATGAAGCCATCGACCCTGTAGGTAAGGAAGGTAGCGTGAGAATTCGTGGACAGATCGGCGACTGGCCGGTGGACCTGACCCTTGAGCTGGAGCCTGCGGAGTGGGCTCAGTTGGGACGTCAACTGGAGGCACCGGCCGTTGCCGAAGCGGCGGCTACGAACGCAACCGCCACACCGCGGCAGGACGATGGGCAATGGTTGGCCGCCTGTGAGCTGCTGCGTCAGGCCGGGCAGATCAGCGGGCCGGAGTTGCTGGGGCGTCTGGAGGGGCTCGCCGGCAGCACGGCGGCGGGCAAGAGGCTGTTGGTGCGTTTGCGCCACAGCAATCAGGTGAAGGTGGAAAGCGGGCCGGACGCGCCGGTGTATCACTGGGTGGGATGAGCGAGGGTCGCTGTTCGGCCCCATCGCAGGCTATCGCCACCCCGACAACAGTTTGGGAACTGGCGTAGCCTACGCTTGGGCTGCAAAACGGCCGCAAAGATGATCAGAACATCGCTGCCGACAGCTTGCGCCGGTAAATGCTCACCAGCGGGTGGTCATTGCCCAGCAGCTCGAACACCTGCAGCAACGCCTTCTGCGGCAAGCCGTCTTCGTAACCACGGTTGCGCTGGAACAGCTTGAGCAGGCCCTCGAGCGCTGGCTCGTACTGCTGGCGAGCCAATTGCTGGATGCACAACTGGTAGGTTGCTTCGTCATCCTGCGGGTTCTGCGCCAGGCGGCTCTTGAGCTCGGCAACTTCCGGCAGGCTGGCGGCCTGACGCAGGAAGGTCAGCTGTGCCTTGGCGCCGGCCAGGGCGGCCTTGTGCTCGTCGGTCTTGACCGCATCCAGCACCACCTGAGCTTCGCCCAGCTCGCCTCGCTCGGCCAGGCAACGGGCATAGAGGATCAGCCCCTCGACATTGCTGTTGTCTTCGCTCAGCAGCGCCTGGAGCAGCGCTTCGGCTTCGCTGAAGCGGCTCTCGGCGAACAGTGCCTTGGCCTGCTCCAGCGGCGAGGCGGTCGGTGCGGCGGGCATTTGCACGTGGGGTTCGAGCATCGCGCGGATGGCCGACTCAGGCTGGGCGCCGGCAAAACCGTCGACCGGTTGACCGTCCTTGAACAACACCACGGTCGGCAGGCTGCGGATGCCGAACTGGGCGACGATCTGCTGCTCCACATCGCAATTGACCTTGGCCAGCAGCAACTCGCCCTGGTAGCCCTCGGCGATCTTGGCCAGCAAGGGCATCAGCGCCTTGCACGGCGCGCACCATTCGGCCCAGAAATCCACCAGCACCGGCTTGTGGAAGGAATTCTCGATGACCAGTTGCTGGAAGGTGGCATCGCTGGCATCGAAAATGTACGGCGTGTCTTGGTTCATCGCGACTCTCGCAAATCCTTGAATGGCACCACTATAAAGGCTCGCGGCTGGCGTGGTACAGGCTGACCCGGCGGAATTCGTGTGGCTCGGCCAGGTCCGGCAGGGTCAGTGCCTCGAGCACGCCAAGCGCCTGATAGCGCGGGTGATCGAAGTTGCGCACCCGGGAGTCGGCCACCAAGGCCTGGCGACCGCGGCTTAGGAACTCATCGAGCAGCGGCAGGTTGGCGCGGTCGTAGAGCACGTCGGCGACGAGGATCAGGTCGAAGCGGTCCTGTTCGGCGAAGAAATCGCTGCTGTAGCCGAGTTCCACGCCGTTGAGTGCGGCATTGGCGCGACAGGCGTCCAATGCCAGCGGGTCGAGGTCGCAGGCCACGACTTCGAGTGCGCCTGCACGTGCGGCGGCAATACCGGCGATACCTGAGCCTGCGCCGAAGTCCAGCACCCGCTTGCCGCGCACCCAGTGCGGTTGCTCGGCCAGGTAGCGGGCCATGGCCAGGCCGCTGGCCCAGCAGAAGCTCCAGTAAGGTGGTTCATCGAGGATGCGCTGGGTTTCCTCGGGGCTAAAGGCGCGGTCCATGTTGTCGGCGTCGATCAGCCAAAGCTTCAGTTCGCAATCAGGTAGCTCGCTCTCGACCAGGCGCGCCTCGCCGATCAGACCGCTTAGGGCCCGCTGCAGATGCAATGGGGGCATCTAGGGCGCCTTCTCGAAACGCAGGGGGCCAGTGGCCTGGGTGGTGGCCTGGGCGATAGGCAGAGGTGGCAGGTGCAGGATCAACTGTCCGGAGCGACTGGCCCGGCCGCGCAACTCCACGCGAGCGCCGGCAGGGAAGGCTTCGGGGCTGAAACGCAGGCGATAGGGCAGGTCCTGGCCAGTACCGATGAGGTTGCTGCTGGCCAGCAGGCGCTGCGGGCGGCCACGCTCATCGATGACCAGCAGCGCCAGTTCCACTTCGGCGCCGGCCGGCACTTGCAGCAAGGTGCCGCTCAGTTCGCGCTGGTAAGCCGGCAGCGGACCCAGATCCTCGCCTTTTTTCTTCATCGCCTTGGCCGGCGGCGCGGTGACGGTTTGCTCGGGCTTGGGTTGGTCGCTGCCGCAGGCGGCGAGCAGGCCGGTGAGGCACAGCACGACGAGCGCTCGGTAATGCATGGGGTAATCCTTCGCAGGCAGAATTCCATGGATGGTAAACCCTTTGGCTTGTCTTGCCAGTGGGATGCGCTACCATGGCCCTCCCTTTTTTTGTTGCCTGCCACCATGCACTGTCCCTTTTGCGGTGCCAACGACACCAAGGTCATCGACTCGCGTCTGGTCGCCGAGGGCGAACAGGTGCGCCGCCGTCGTGAATGCGTCGCTTGCGGCGAGCGTTTCACCACCTTCGAGACCGCCGAACTGGTCTTGCCCCGGCTGATCAAGCAGGACGGCACCCGCCAGCCCTTCGATGAAGAAAAACTGCGCGCTGGCATGCAGCGGGCGCTGGAAAAGCGTCCGGTCAGTGTCGAGCGCCTGGAAGCGGCGCTGGCGCACATCAAGCACAAGCTGCGCGCTACCGGTGAGCGCGAGGTCAAGTCGCTGGTGGTCGGTGAGCTGGTGATGGCCGAGCTGCGCAAGCTCGACGAAGTCGCCTACATCCGTTTCGCTTCGGTCTACCGGCGCTTCCAGGATCTCGACGAGTTCCGCGAAGAGATCGACCGCCTGGCCCGAGAGCCCGCCAAAGAATGACCATGCCGAGCCAAACCGCCATTCTCGATGCCCACTACATGGCGCGAGCCCTGGAGCTGGCCCGCAAGGGCCTGTACAGCACCCATCCCAACCCCCGTGTGGGTTGTGTGATCGTACGGGACGGCGAGGTGGTCGGCGAAGGCTGGCACGTGCGCGCCGGCGAACCCCACGCCGAAGTCCATGCCCTGCGCCAGGCCGGCGAGCGAGCGCGAGGGGCGTGTGCCTACGTGACGCTCGAGCCTTGCAGCCACCATGGCCGCACCCCGCCGTGCGCCGAGGCGTTGGTGCAGGCTGGTGTGGCCCGGGTCGTGGCGGCGATGCAGGACCCCAACCCGCAGGTGGCAGGCAAAGGCCTGCGCCGCTTGGCCGAGGTCGGTATCGAGGTCAGCAGCGGCGTGCTCGAGGCCGAAGCCCGGGCGCTCAATCCGGGCTTTCTCAAGCGCATGGAGCACGGTCTGCCATTCGTGCGGGCCAAGCTCGCCATGAGCCTGGACGGGCGCACTGCCATGGCCAGCGGCGAGAGCCAGTGGATCACCGGCCCTGCCGCGCGCGCTGCAGTACAGCGCCTTCGCGCCCGCTCCAGCGTGGTGCTGACCAGCGCCGAAAGCGTGCTGGCCGACAGCGCCCGCATGACCGTGCGCGGCGCCGAACTGGGCCTGGACCCGGACACCGCCGCCCTGGCCCTGTCGCGCCCACCACTGCGTGTGCTGATCGACGGACGCCTGCGCCTGCCGCTGGACGCTCCGTTCTTCCAGGCTGGCCCGGCCCTGGTGGTGACCGCCCTCGCCGACGACCCTCGCTACGCCCAGGCTGGCCACGAGTTGCTGAGCCTGCCAAGCGAGCATGGCCGGGTCGATCTCCCAGCCGTGCTGCGCGCCCTGGCTGCCCGTGGCGTCAACGAAATCCTGCTGGAGGCCGGCGCTGGCCTGGTCGGCGCTTTCGCGAGCCTGGGTTTGGTGGATGAATTCCAGCTGTTCGTCGCCGGCACCTTCCTGGGCAGCAGTGCCCGCCCGCTGCTGGACTGGCCGCTGGCAACGATGAGCGAGGCCCCGCGTCTGAAAATCACCGAGGTGCGCGCAGTCGGCGATGACTGGCGGATCACGGCCATTCCCTTGCCGGCGTCCGGCGTATAATGCCTGGCTTGCCACGCGCAGCCCTGTTCCCGAGGAGGACACCATGTTCACCGGCATCATCGAATCCATCGGCACCATCCGCAGCCTGACGCCCAAGGGCGGTGACGTGCGCGTCTATGTAGAGACCGGCAAGCTTGACCTGGCCGACGTCAAGCTCGGCGACAGCATCGCCGTCAACGGCGTCTGCCTGACGGCCGTGGAACTGCCAGGTGACGGCTTCTGGGCCGATGTCAGCGTCGAAACGCTCAAACGCACCGCCATGGTCGACCTCAAAAGCGGCAGCCGGGTCAACCTGGAAAAAGCCCTGACTCCCACCACCCGCCTGGGCGGTCACCTGGTCAGCGGCCACGTCGACGGCGTCGGCGAGATCATTTCGCGCAGCGATAACGCGCGCGCTATCCAGTTCCGCGTGCGTGCGCCCAAGGAGCTGGCCAAGTACATCGCCCACAAAGGGTCGATCACCGTCGACGGCACCAGCCTGACGGTCAATGAGGTCGATGGCGCTGAGTTCGAGCTGACCATCGTCCCGCACACCCTGTCCGAAACCATCATGGCCGACTACCGCGCAGGTCGTCGGGTCAACCTTGAGGTCGACCTGCTGGCCCGTTACCTGGAGCGTCTGCTGCTGGGCGACAAGGCTGCCGAGTCGAGCAAGGGCAGTGGCATCACCGAAAGCTTCCTGGCCGCCAACGGCTACCTGAAATCCTGATTGAGAAGGGGGTGCCGAGTGGCGCTCAACAGCATCGAAGAGCTGGTGGAAGACATCCGCCAGGGCAAAATGGTCATTCTCATGGACGACGAAGACCGTGAGAACGAAGGCGACATCATCATGGCCGCCGAGTGCTGCCAGGCCGAGCACATCAACTTCATGGCCAAGCACGCCCGTGGCCTGATCTGCATGCCGATGACCCGCGAGCGCTGCGAAACGCTCAAGCTGCCGCTGATGGCGCCACGCAACGGTTCGGGCTTCGGTACCAAGTTCACCGTGTCGATCGAAGCGGCCGAAGGCGTCACCACCGGCATCTCCGCCGCCGACCGCGCACGTACCGTGCAGGTGGCCGCCGCTCGCGATGCCAAGGCCGACGACATCGTCAGCCCAGGCCATATCTTCCCGCTGATGGCCCAGGCCGGCGGCACTCTGGCCCGCGCCGGGCACACCGAAGCGGCCTGCGACCTGGCGCGCATGGCCGGGTTCGAGCCCAGCGGTGTGATCTGCGAAGTGATGAACGACGACGGCACCATGGCTCGTCGTCCTGAGCTCGAGGCCTTCGCCGCCGAGCACGGCCTGAAGATCGGCACCATCGCCGACCTGATCCACTACCGCATGATCCACGAGCGCACCGTGCAGCGTATCGCCGAGCAACCGCTGGACAGCGAGCTGGGTCAGTTCAACCTGGTCACCTACCGCGACGCGGTGGAAGGCGACGTGCACATGGCTCTGACCCTGGGCACCATCTGCGCTGAAGAGCCGACCCTGGTGCGCGTGCACAACATGGACCCGCTGCGTGACCTGCTGATGGTCAAGCAACCGGGCCGCTGGAGCCTGCGTGCGGCGATGAGTGCCGTGGCCGAGGCCGGCAGTGGCGTGGTACTGCTGTTGGGCCACCCGCTGGACGGCGACGTGCTGCTGGCGCACATCCGCGAAAGCGCCGGTGACGCCCAGCCCAAGACTCCGACCACCTACAGCACCGTCGGCGCCGGTTCGCAGATACTGCGTGACCTGGGCGTGCGCAAGATGCGCCTGATGAGCTCGCCGATGAAGTTCAACGCGATATCCGGATTCGATCTGGAAGTTGTAGAATACGTGCCCTCCGAGTGACACAGGCGTAACTGTCGTCCTGCCGCTCGTGTCCAAACCCTCCCGCAGGCCGCGTGTGCGCGGCCTCGCTCTTTAAGATGAGAACACCGGAATGACCCTGAAGACCATCGAAGGTACCTTCATCGCCCCCAAAGGTCGCTATGCTTTGGTGGTTGGCCGCTTCAACAGCTTCGTCGTCGAAAGCCTGGTGAGCGGTGCCGTTGATGCCCTGGTACGCCATGGCGTCAGCGAAAGCGACATCACCATCATTCGTGCCCCGGGCGCCTTCGAGATCCCGCTGGTGGCACAGAAAGTCGCCCAACAAGGCGAATACGACGCGATCGTCGCCCTGGGCGCGGTGATTCGCGGCGGTACCCCGCACTTCGAATACGTGGCGGGCGAGTGCACCAAGGGCCTGGCCCAGGTGTCCATGGAGTTCGGTGTTCCGGTGGCCTTCGGTGTTCTGACCGTCGACTCCATCGAGCAAGCCATCGAGCGTTCCGGCACCAAGGCCGGCAACAAAGGTGCCGAAGCTGCCCTGTCCGCCCTGGAAATGGTCAGCCTGCTGGCGCAGTTGGAGGCCAAGTGATTAGCGACGAAAGCGATCGTTTCAACCCGCGCGAGCCACGCGCGGCGGATGCTGGCAAGCCCTCGAAGAGCGCCAAGCGCCGCGAAGCCCGTAAGCTCGCGACCCAGGCGCTGTACCAGTGGCACATGGCCCAGCATTCGCTGAACGAAATTGAGGCTCAGTTCCGGGTCGACAACGATTTCTCCGATATCGATGGCGCCTATTTCCGCGAGATCCTGCATGGGGTTCCGGCAATCAAGGGCGAAATCGACAAGGCCCTGGCTCCGTGCCTGGACCTGCCGCTTGAGGAACTCGACCCGGTCGAGCTCGCGGTGCTGCGCCTGTCCACCTGGGAGTTCATCAAGCGCGTCGACGTGCCGTACCGCGTCGTGATCAACGAAGGCGTGGAACTGGCCAAGGTCTTCGGCGCCACCGATGGCCACAAGTTCGTCAACGGTGTGCTGGACAAGCTGGCTCCGACGCTGCGTGACGCGGAAGTCAAGGCGAACAAGCGCTGATCGCGGCGCTTTCCGACCATGGGTGAGTTCGAGCTGATCCGCCATTACTTCGCCGCTGCGTCCTGTGCGCAGGGCGGCGAAGGCGTGGTCCTTGGCATCGGCGACGACTGCGCCCTGCTGGAGCTGCCGGTCGGCGAGCAACTGGCGGTGTCCACCGACACCTTGGTCGAAGGCGTGCATTTCCCTGCGGCCTGCGATCCGCTGCTGCTTGGCCAGCGTTCCCTCGCGGTGGCCGTCAGCGACTTGGCGGCCATGGGCGCCGACCCGATCGGCGTCACCCTGGCCCTGACCTTGCCCGAGGTCGGCGCCGACTGGCTCAGGCAGTTTGCCGACGGCCTCAACCTCATGGCCCACCGATGCGGCGTTAGCCTGATCGGCGGCGACACCACCCGCGGCCCCTTGAGCATCACCGTCACCGTGTTCGGCAAAGTGCCCGCCGGCCAGGCGATGCGCCGTAGCGGCGCCCGGCCGGGCGATCTGCTGTGTGTCGGCGGTCACCTGGGCAATGCCGCAGGTGCCTTGCCGCTGGTGCTGGGCCAGCGCCAGGCGCCCGTCGAGGTCGCCGAGCCGCTGCTTGCCCACTACTGGTCGCCGATGCCTCAGCTTGTCTTGGGCCGGCAGTTGCGCGGTCGGGCCACGGCAGCGTTGGATATCTCCGATGGGCTGCTGGCCGATTGCGGCCACATCGCCAAGGCTTCGGGCGTTGCCCTGGAGGTGAACGCCGAGCAGGTGCCCGTCTCGCCGGCCCTGGAGGCCTTCCTGGGTCGCGAGGCGGCTCTGCACGCCGCGCTCACCGGTGGTGACGACTACGTGCTGGCGTTCACCCTGCCTGAAGCACTTCTTTCATCCTTGCCTGAAACGGGCACCATCCATGTCATCGGCCGCGTGTGCGAAGGGCAGGGTGTGAGCCTGTGCGACCGGCAGGGCCAGGACATCACCCCGACGCAACGGGGCTATCAACATTTTAGGGAGACACCGTGACCGACCACCCCAACCAGGTGCCTGCGGAGTTCGTTCCGCCTTCGGTCTGGCGCAACCCCTGGCATTTCATTGCCTTTGGCTTCGGTTCCGGCACTTTGCCCAAGGCGCCCGGCACCTGGGGCTCGCTGGTCGCCTTGCCGTTCATCCCGCTCTGGCAGATGCTGCCGGACTGGGGGTACTGGCTGTTGCTGGGTATCACCATGCTGTTTGGCTTCTGGCTGTGCGGTAAAGTCGCCAATGACTTGCGTGTGCACGACCACGAGGGCATTGTCTGGGACGAGATGGTCGGGATGTGGATCACCCTGTGGCTGGTGCCAGAAGGCTGGCAATGGCTATTGGCGGGGTTCTTGATGTTCCGCTTCTTCGACATCCTCAAGCCATGGCCGATCCGCTGGGTCGATCGTCACGTGCACGGCGGTGTCGGGATCATGCTCGACGACATCCTGGCTGGTGTGTTCGCCTGGCTGGGCATGCAGGTGCTGGTATGGGTGGTTGCCTGACTTAAGGAGCGGGTCATGGGCATAAGGACGGTGCTGCTGGCAATGGTGTTGCTGCTTGCCTCAGGTGCGAGCGCGGTCATGGCTGAAAGCCTGCCCCGGCAGATCCATCTGGTCAGCGAAGAGTGGCTCGACTACACCAACGCCGATGGCACCGGCGTGGCGTGGGATGTGCTGCGCAAGGTCTTCGAGCCGGCAGGCGTGAAGGTACTGACCCAGAGCGCGCCGTACAGCCGGGCGGTAGGGTTGGTCAAGCGCGGCGAAGCCGATGCCTGGGTCGGTTCCTATCATGAGGAAAACGACGACAACCTCTACCCCCGCTGGCATTTCGATGTGGACCACATCTATGCCCTGGGCCTGGTCAGCAAGCCTGTGCCGACGCCCGAGAACATCGGCCAGTACCGGCTGGCCTGGGTACGCGGCTATGAATTCCAGGACTACCTGCCTCACGTCAAAAGCTACCGCGAGGTCCAGCGCCGCGAGGGGATCCTGCCGATGCTCGAGCATGATCGCGTGGACTTCTATATCGATGCCTTGACCGAGGTCGACTATGTCCTGGACCAGGCACCTAATCCTGATCGCTGGCGTCGTACCCATGTTGCAGAGCTGCCGCTGTACCTTGCCTTTGGTCGCAACGACAAGGCCAAGGCGCTGAGCGAACTGTTCGACCGGCGCATGCAGGAACTGGTGCGCAGCGGCGAGCTCAAGCCGATCTTCGAGCACTGGCAGCAGCCGTACCCTTTCACGCCAGACAGCCAGCCGTACTGAGATGGCTCGAGGGCGCTGTGGGAGCGGGTCACCCGCGAACACCGGCGCAGTCGCTGCCTTACGCTGGGATACCTGCTTCTCGGGTAATCCCGCGCCCACAGGTGCGCCGGCGTCTGAACATCGAACTTTTCGATCTTAAGCGGCGATATTCAGCCTGCGCATGCTCGGCAGCCTGCTGATACAATCGGGCCATTGAAAATTGCCTACTTTTAGGAGCACAACGTGCCCGTCGTCTTTGTCGCCGCCTCGAAACTCCCGACTCCCTTCGCGATCTTCACCATGCATGGCTTTCTTGATGAAGCCACGGGCCGCGAGCACGTGGTGCTCAGCCTGGGTGATATCGCCGATGGTCAGCCGGTGCTGGGGCGCCTGCATTCCGAATGCCTGACCGGCGATGCGCTGTTCAGTCAGCGCTGCGACTGCGGCTCGCAACTGGAGGCCGCCCTGCAGGCCATCGCCCGCGAAGGCCGTGGCGTGCTGCTGTACCTGCGCCAGGAAGGTCGCGGGATTGGCCTGTTGAACAAGATCCGCGCCTATGAACTCCAGGACGGTGGCGCCGATACCGTCGAAGCCAACGAACGCCTGGGCTTTGCTGCGGACCAGCGCGACTACGCGATGTGCCTGCCGATGCTCGAGCACCTGGGTGTGCAGTCACTGCGTCTGATGACCAACAACCCGCGCAAGGTCAAGGCACTGACCGACATGGGCATCAAGGTCGCCGAGCGCGTCCCGTTGCACACTGGGCACAACCCGCACAACCGTCACTACCTGGCCACCAAGGCCGGCAAGCTCGGCCACATGATGGGCAACGAGCACCAGGGCGAGCCCCAGGCGTGACCCGCGGCCAGGTGAAGCGGCGCCTGGCGCTGGCCTGGTGGCAATACCTGGCGGTGGGCCTGGTGCCGCTGCCGGTGATGGCCTGGGCCTTTGGCGGCGGCGATGCCTTGATTCCCGTCCTGGCGATGCCGCTGTTCATTGCCGGTGCTGCGACCATGTTCCTCAGTCTGCCGCGCTTTGGCGCGTATAAGCGCGCCTTGATCGCTACGTCCAAGGCGCTGGGCTCGCCCGAGGAGCCTCAGGCCTGGATCGCCCTGGCCCAGGTGCGGCGCATGGCCATGCTGTTCGCCTGCTTCCCGGCCTGGGTAGCGGCGCTTTCGGTGCTGGTGGGCCTGGAGACTGTGCCTCAGGTGCTGCTGGCGCTTTCCACGGTGGTGCTGCTCTACCTCTACCGCATCCCTCACCAACTGGGCTGATGCGCGTACTTCTCCTCCTGTTGGCCCTGCTGGCCTTCGGTGCCCGGGCCGAAGATGGGCCAAGGGTCATCAGCCTGGCGCCCTCAATGAGCGAAATCATGCTCGAACTGCACGCCGAGGACTTGCTGGTGGGTGTGCTTGACGGTGGTGAGCGGCCTGCTGCGTTGTCTGGCCTGCCATCGGTGGGACGCCATGGGCAATTGGACCTGGAGCGCCTGCTCAGCCTCAAGCCTGATTTGTTGCTGCTGTGGCCCGACAGTGTGGCCCCGGCCCAGCGCGATCAACTCAGGCGCTTGGGGATCGCGACGTTCGTCGGTGAGCCCAAGGATATCGACCAACTCATCGGGCAGATCGAAGCCATCGGACAGCGGGTCGGGCGAGCGGAGCAAAGCCGACAATACGCGCAGGCCCTGCGTGAGCGGCTGCGTAGCTTGCGCGAGCAGTACCGGCGTGAACGACCGCTGCGGGTGTTCTACCAGGTTTGGGATAAACCGCTGTATACCCTCGGCGGGCGGCAGATCGTCAGCGATGCTTTGACGGTTTGCGGCGCCAGCAACCTGTTCGCCGACCTTCCCCAGCCTGCGCCACAGGTGAGTGTGGAGGCGGTACTGTTGCGCGATCCTGACGTGATCCTGGCTGGTGATGCGACGCAGCTGGCGAGCTGGAAGACTTGGCGTACGCTCAGTGCGGTCAAGGCCGACCGCCTGCTGGTGGTGCCCGACAAAGGCCTGGAGCGCCCCAGCGGTCAGATGATCGAAGCCACGGCGCGTTTGTGCGCGTTGCTGGACGCTAGAGCAGCGGTGTCCAGGTGACGCTCAGCAGCCACGTGCGGCCTTCTTCGCGATAGCCGTAGTTGGCGCCCCCATAGTTGTAGTGGGTGCGGCTGTATTGCTTGTCCAGCAGGTTGTCCAGCTTCAAGTCGAACTTCACTTCCTCGGTGGCTGCCCAGCTGCCGCGCAGCCCCAGTAGGCCGTATCCGCCAATGGTGTCGGTGTTGGCTTCATCGTTGTAGCTGCTGCTGACCGCCTGCCAACTGGCACCTAGGGCGAAACGTTCGAACTGTCGATCGAGGTCCAGGCTTACGGTACGCCGGGCCCGGCGGGAGAGGGTGTGGCCGCTGTCGCGGTCGCGTGGGTCAATCAGCGAGAGGCCCAGTTGGGAGGTCCAGCCGTCCCAGTCTTGGCTCAGTGCCATCTCGAAACCATTGATCCGTGCGGAATCGACATTCTCCGGGCGTACGCTGTAGTTGATAGCGTCCTGCAGGTCAGTGCGATACAGCGAGGCTTCCAGCTTGCTGCGCTCGGTCAGCTGGCTGCGCCATTGCAGCTCGTAGCTCTTGGAGCGTTCAGGCTTGAGGTCCGGATTGTTGTAGCCGGGGAAGTAGAGGTCGTTGAAAGTTGGTGCCCGAAAACCTTCGCTGTACGACAGCAGCACATCGTTGTTCGCGTTGAGCGGTACTGTCAGGCTGCCGCTCCAGCTGGTCTGGCCGCCGAACTGCTGGTTCCTGTCATGACGTACGCCAAGCTCGGTGGAAAAGTGCTCGCCACGGAACCGGTGTTGGGCGAAGGCGGCGCGGTTCCAGCGGCTGTCTTCGGTGAAGTCGGCACTGGCGTGGACACGATCCTCGTACCAGTCGCTTCCCAGCAGCAGGCTGTTGCGGTCATCCAGTGCCAGGTCGTTCTGCCAGGTGGCTTGGTCGCGGTAGGTATTGAATGGGTAGCGGGTCCCGGCGAGTTTGTCGCGGCTTTCATCGCGGTTTTCGCTATGGGCCAGCTCCAGCCGGCTATTCCACCTCTCGCTGATCTGGGTGTCCAGATAGCTGCCGATGCTGCTGACGGAAAAGTTCGAATACGGCTCCTGCGCGCTGAAACCACGAGGCTCGTCGTACTCGCGGCGTCCACGGCTATCGAGCACATTCAGCCCGGTCTCGAAACGTTCGCTGAAGGTGTGGCTCAGACTCAGGTTGAACGACTTGTTGCGGTAGGCGTCATGATCCGCGTCGCTGGCAAAGGAAGGCCCGGTCGAATCGATGCCTGCCGTCTCATCCAGGCTGGCGCCGAGGTTGAAACGGGTCGCCTCGCTGCCGCCAGAGAGCCCGAGGCTGCGCTGGAAGCTCTGGTTGCTGCCCGCCGCCAGTCGCAGGCGTGGTTGCAGGCCAGGGCCTGTGCCGCGACGGGTGAAGATCTGGATGACCCCGCCAATGGCATCGCTGCCATAGATCGCCGAGCGCGACCCGCGCAGCACTTCGACCCGCTCGATCTGGTCGACGTCCAGGTATTGCAGGGCGCTGTCCCCGGATGTGGCATTGGCGATGCGTACGCCATCGACCAGCACCAGGGTCTGGGCGGCCTTGGTGCCGCGGATGAAGATTCCCGGCAGGCTGCCGCGTCCGCCGGTGGGCGCTACCTGGACGCCTGGCACGCGGGTCAGCAGGTCGGTGACATTGGAGGGTTGCAGGCGATCAATGTCGTGACGGGTGAACACGGTGTTCGCGGCGCTGGTAGTGCTGCGCGACTCGACCTGGCGACTGGCGCTGATCAGCACGTCGGGGAGTTTGAGGGCATCGTCGCGGTCCGGTTCGGCGGCCAGCAGGGCGGTGGGTAGGCAGAAAAGGGCAGTGGTGAGGGGCGACATCTTTATCGGCAGTTCCATAACATTCGCGGGCAAGCCCCGCTTCCCCAGGGCTTGAGAGCAACCCTGTGGAAGCGGGGCTTGCCCGCGAATGCGTCAATCAGACAGCGTAAAGGCTTATAGGCCGAGCTTGGCCATCCGGACCTTCACCGAGGCTTCGATACCGGCGGCATCGAGCCCGCACTCGGCCAGCATCTGCGCAGGCTTGGCGTGTTCGACGTAGAGGTCCGGCAGGCCCAGGTGCAGCATCGGCTTGAGCACGGCTTCCTGGGTCAGGAACTCGCTGACCGCAGCCCCGGCGCCGCCCATGATGGCGTTCTCTTCGATGGTCACCAGCAGGTCGTGGTGGGCGGCCAGTTCCAGCACCAAAGCTTCATCCAATGGTTTGACGAAGCGCATGTCGACCACGGTGGCGTTGAGGCCTTCGGCGACCTTCATGGCCTCGGCCAGTTGCACGCCGAACACCAGCAGGGCGACCTTCTCGCCTTTGCGGCGAACCACGCCCTTGCCGATTGGAAGCGGCTCCAGGTCGCCGCTGATCGGTGAGTTGGGGCCGGTGCCACGAGGGTAGCGCACCGCCGCCGGGCCGTTGTAGAGGTGGCCGGTGCTGAGCATCTTGCGCAGTTCGTTCTCGTCGCTTGGGGTCATCACCAGCATGCCCGGGATGCAACGCAGGTACGAGAGGTCGAAGCTGCCCGCGTGCGTCGGGCCGTCTTCGCCGACCAGACCCGCGCGGTCGATGGCGAACAGCACGTCGAGGTTCTGTACCGCCACATCGTGGATCAACTGGTCATAGGCGCGCTGCAGGAAGGTGGAGTAGATCGCCACCACCGGCTTGGCGCCCTCGCAGGCCATGCCTGCGGCCAGGGTGACTGCGTGCTGCTCGGCAATCGCCACGTCGAAGTAGCGCTCCGGGTAGCGCTCGCTGAAGGCCACCAGGTCCGAGCCTTCTTTCATTGCGGGGGTGATGCCCACCAGGCGATTGTCGGCGGCGGCCATGTCGCACAGCCACTGGCCGAACACCGCCGAGTACTTCGGCCCGCTGACTTTCTTCGGTGCGACCGGTTTGTCGGCAGGTTCGAGCTTGGTGATGGCGTGGTAGCCGATCGGGTCCACTTCGGCCGGGGCGAAGCCTTTGCCTTTCTTGGTGATCACGTGCAGGAACTGCGGGCCCTTGAGATCACGCATGTTGCGCAGGGTGGCGATCAGGGTCGGCAGGTCGTGGCCGTCGATAGGGCCGATGTAGTTCCAGCCCAGTTCCTCGAACAAGGTCCCGGGCACCAGCATGCCTTTGGCGTATTCCTCGGTGCGACGGGCGATTTCCCAGGCGCCGGGCAGGCGCGACAGGACCTTCTTGCTGCCTTCACGCATGCTCGCGTAGGTGCGGCTGGAGAGGATCTTGGCCAGGTAGTTGGACAGGCCGCCAACATTGCGCGAGATCGACATGTCGTTGTCGTTGAGGATCACCAGCATGTCGGCGTCGACTTCCTGGGCGTGGTTCAACGCCTCGAAGGCCATGCCTGCGGTCAGCGCGCCGTCGCCGATCACCGCGATCGACTTGCGTGATTCGTTCTGCAGGCGGGCGGCAATGGCCATGCCCAGCGCGGCACTGATCGACGTGCTGGAGTGGCCGACACCAAAGGTGTCGTACTCGCTCTCGCTGCGCCGCGGGAAGGCGGCGATACCGTCCTTCTGGCGCAGGCTGAGCATACGTTGGCGGCGGCCGGTGAGGATCTTGTGCGGGTAGGCCTGATGGCCCACGTCCCAGACCAGACGGTCGTCCGGCGTGTCGAAGACGTAGTGCAGGGCGATCGTCAGCTCGATGACGCCCAGGCCGGCGCCGAAATGCCCACCGGTCTGACCAACGGTATAGAGCAGCTCCTGGCGCAGCTCGTCGGCCAGGGTCTCCAGGTCGGCTTCAGCCAACCGGCGCAGGCCGGCAGGCGTGTCGGCGCGGTCCAGCAGCGGCGTGACCGGGCGTTCGCGGGGGATCTCTTGAAACGTCGTGGGCATCAGGCGAGTCGTTATAGATGTGAAGACGCGGCAGTTTACCCCATTGTAGGAATTACTGCCCATTCAGACGCAGGTTGCATGCCCCCTGTGGGGGCCCGCTCACCCGCGAATGCGCAGGTCAATTGAGCATCGCATTCGCGGGTGAACCGGCTCCCACAGGCGAGGTGTCAGGGTTCAGTGACGGCGCTCGACGATGTAGCGGGCCAGTGCGCGCAGGGGTTCTGCGCTGTCACCGAAGCCTTCGAGTGCTGCCAGCGCCTGGTCGCGCAGCTCGAGCGCGTAGGCCTTGGCCGCTTCCAGGCCGAGCAGGGCCGGGTAGGTCGGTTTGTCGCGGGCGATATCGGCCCCCTGGCGTTTGCCGAGGGTGGCGGTGTCGCTCTCCACGTCGAGGATGTCGTCCTGTACCTGGAAGGCCAGGCCAATGGCCTGTGCATAACGTTGCAGGGCTTCGAGCTGCACCTGGCTGGCGCGGGCGCTGGCCAGGGCGCCAAGGCGCACGCTGGCTTCGATCAGGGCGCCAGTCTTGTGCCGGTGCATGTATTCCAGGGCGCGCTGGTCGAGCTTAAGGCCCACCGAGCCCAGGTCGATGGCCTGGCCGCCGACCATGCCCGCAGGCCCTGCAGCCTTGGCCAGGGCCTGGACCATGGCCAGGCGAGTGGCGTCGTCCTGAGGGCTCAGACGCGCATCGAGCAGGGCGCTAAAGGCCAGGCTCTGCAGGCCGTCGCCGGCAAGAATGGCGCAGGCCTCGTCGAAGGCTTTGTGAGTGGTGGGCTGGCCACGGCGCAGGTCGTCGTCGTCCATGGCTGGCAGGTCGTCATGCACCAGCGAATAGGCGTGGATCAGTTCCACGGCGCAGGCGGCGCCATTGGCCTGCTCGGCCGGGGCCCCGAAGGCCTCGCAGGCGGCGTAGGCCAGCAGCGGGCGTACGCGCTTGCCGCCATTCATCACGCTGTAGCGCATGGCGGCGTAGAGGCGTTCAAGCTCCTTGGAAGGCGCCTGGAACAGCGGTTCGAGCGCGGCATCGACACGTGCCTGGCAACTGGCCTGGTAGGCGCTGATCATGCTTCGGGCTCCGCATCGAAAGGCTGGGCCGCCAGTTCGCCATCGCGTTCGAGCAGGATCTGCACCTTCTGTTCGGCCTGTGCCAGGGCGCCCTGGCAGTCACGGGTCAAGGCAATGCCTTGTTCGAAGGCGGCCAGCGACTCTTCCAGCGACAGCTCGCCGTTCTCCAGGCGCTCAACCAAGGCTTGCAGGTCGGCGAGGGATTGCTCGAAATCGATGGAGGCTTTTTTGCGGGCCATGGCGACTGTCTCGGTGGCATTCAGAACGGCGCGACACTAGCAGAGCGGGGCAGGGGGAGCAAACCGGGGAGGGTAATCATTCGTCGCATTTTGTTGCATTTGTGTCGGAGGCGGCAGCTTGCAATTAGCGAGGCACTTGGATTGTGAGCGTTTTGGCCCTCTGCCATAATCCCGCGCGCTCTGCGCCGCGGCCTACAAACTGTCGGCATCCCTCCTACTCGATGTCACGTAACGGATTACGTTGTGAGCTTCCTTTCGATCGAATTCGGCCTCTGTTTCACGCTGTTCTTCATTGTCTATTGGAGCCTGTGCTGGAGCATACGCCTGCAGAACGTGTTGCTGCTGGCGGCCAGCTATGGGCTGGTGGCGAGTTTCAGCCTGCAGTCGCTCTACATCCTGCTGGGTTACAGCGTGCTGGTGTACCTGCTCGGGTTGCTGGCGGCGCGTTACCCGGGGCGCTGGTTCTGCCGGGCGTTGTTGCTGGGGCTGGTGCTGGGCTGCTTCTATCTATTCAAGTACCAAGCATTCTTCGTCGAAGGCGTGCAGGCCGCCCTTGCCCAGTCGGGGTGGAGCGTGTCCTTGCCGGTGCTGGAAGTGCTGGTGCCGATTGGCATGTCGTTCTACATCTTCCATTCGGTGAGCTACCTGGTCTCGATCAACCGGCGCGAGCTGGCGCCAGCCGCGCCGCTGGACCTGGCGTTGTTCCTGGCATTCTTCCCAAGCCTGGTGGCCGGTCCGGTCAACCGTGCCTTGGACATGCTGCCCCAGATCCGTCCGACGACGATTCGCCAAGTGCTGGAGCCCCAGCGTGCGTTGGGGCTGATTGCCCTGGCGATCGTCAAAGTGTTCTTGCTCGGCGGCTGGCTGGCCAGCGAGTGGGTGGATCCGGTGTTCGACACGCCAGGCAGCTTCACGCCAGAGCAGGTGTTGCTGAGTGTGTATGGCTACAGCTTCCTGATCTACTTCAACTTCAGCGGCTACACCAACCTGGTGACCGGCATCGCCCTGCTGCTGGGCTTTCGCTTGCCGGAGAACTTCAATGCGCCCTATGCGGCGCACAACCTCAAGGCATTCTGGGGGCGTTGGCATATCAGCCTGTCGCGCTTCATCCGTGACTATGTCTACATCCCCTTGGGCGGCAATCGCCAGGGCGTGTGGCGCGGCAACCTGAACATGTTGCTGGCCATGCTGGTGTCCGGCCTTTGGCACGGCGCGAGCCTGAACTTCATCCTCTGGGGCGCGCTACATGGCGTGGGGCTGGCGGTCTACAAGCTATTCGATCAACTGCTGCCTGGGGCCAAGACACTGCCGGGGGCAGGGCTGGCTGCACGATTGCTGACCTTTCACTACGTGGCATTTGCCTGGGTGTTCTTCCGCAGCACGACGCTCGAGGGCGCCTGGGAAATGCTCGGCGACGTCGCCCAGGTGAGCATCGCCGGGTTGTCGTCCTCCACGGGTTTGGCGGTGCTTGGCTGCGTGTTGTATGTGGCGACTTATCCACAATGGCTGGCGATGTTGCGCCAGGGCTTTGCCGCCAGTCAGCGCCTGCCATGGCCGTTGTATCCGGTGCCGCTGGCGGTGTTCGTGTCGTTGGTGATCTTTGCGTCGCAATCGGGCGTGCCGGGGTTCATCTATGCCAGTTTCTGATATCCGACAGTTGTTCCAGGCGCAACTGGGCGCTGCCCGGGTACTTTATGCGCTGGTCATTGCCACGCTGTTGCTGTGCTGGCTGAACCAGGATTCGATCAAGCTGTATTGCCAGCAGAAATACCACCAAGGCTGTGAGCTGCCGGTCATCGGCCAATCGCCTGCCTGGCGCCTGGGTGCAAGCCTCACCTTGGCACTGGAAGACGCACGTGACAGTTTTGTCGACAGCCTGCGGCGCAATACCCAGGTGGCCGCGACGCCGGCGCCTGTCGTCCTGCCGCCGACCATGCCCGTGGTGACTGTGGACCTGCAATCGGTCGCTCCGCCTGCCAAGGCGCGGCCAGCGCCCGCGGTGCACGCGCCACCCGCCAAGGCCGCGCTGCCGGTCGTAAAGCCCTCCGGCACGCTGGCGAGCCTGGCCACCGGCGATGAAGTCTTCCTGGTGGGGGACTCGCTGATGCAGGGTGTGGCGCCGCACCTGGCCAACAGCCTGCGCAAGCGCTACCAGATCAGGACGGTCAACCTCAGCAAGCAGAGCACCGGCCTGGCCTACCCGGGGTTCTTCAATTGGCCCAAGACCGTGGCCGACACCCTGGCTGCCAATCCGAACATTCGCCTGATGATCGTGTTCATGGGCCCGAACGATCCGTGGGACATGCCCCAGGGCAAGGGCAAGCCGTTCCTGCGTTTCAAGTCGCCTGAGTGGGAGGCGATCTACCGCTCGCGGATCGACGCCATCCTCGAGCAGGCCCGCCAGCGCAAAGTCCAGGTGATCTGGGTTGGCCCGCCGAACATGGAGCAGCCTCGGCTGTCCACGGCGATGGCTTACCTCAGTGGTCTGTATCAAGAGCGTACGGCGTTGTTCGGCCAGCACTATGTCTCGGCCAACCCGTTCCTTGGCTACCCTGACGAGCAGTTCGCCTATGCAGTGCAGACGCCAGAGGGGCAGCGGGTCAAGGTGCGGGGCGACGACGGCATTCATTTCACCATCACCGGTCAGAAGATGATCGCAGCACAGGTGCTGTCGCTGATCGCCTTCCCTGGTCTGACTGTTACAGGACATTGAAATGCGCCAATGGCATCACCTGCTGGGCTTGACCCTGCTGATCTGCGCCCTGCCTGGCTGCAGCACCGGTGCCGGGGCTGCCGCGCAGGCACAGCCTGCGGCCAGGACGATTCCTGCACAGCCGGCGCGTCAGGATGGCAACGTCACGCTGCTGGCGAACAAACTGCGCGGGGCCAATCGAGCGGGCGTCTCCATCGTCCAGTTCGGTGACTCGCATACCGCCGCCGACCTGTTCAGCGGCGAGCTGCGTCGGTTGTTGCAGCAGCGTTATGGCGATGGGGGCATCGGCCTGGTGCCGGCTTCGCCCGTGCCGGGAATCCGAAACGACCGGGTGATCATTGCCAGTGCGCGGCAACAGTGGGAATTGGTGTCGGCGCGCAATCAGCAGAGCAGCCAGTTTCCCCTGGGCGGGTACCTGTCGCGGCCGACGGTGGCAAACGCCAGCGTGACGCTTCAGGCCCGCGAACCCGATGCGCAGCGCTACCGGATCTCGGCGTTGTACCAGGCAGCAGGCAACAGCACGTTGGTGGCCAATGGCAGCCAGCGGCGCATGCTGCCGGCCAGTAACGGCCAGTGGCGCTTCAGCCCGGTGTTCACCAACTTGGGCTTGCCGGTGCAGCTCGGCGTGGAAGGAAGCCAGGGCGTGATGCTGGGAGGCTGGTACATCCAGGGCCAGAAGAACACCGGCGTGACCTATTCATCCCTGGGCATCAACGGTGCGCGGCTGGAGGTGGTGAGCAAGTGGCAACCCGGTTGGCAGGAGAGCCTCAAGACCCTGCGACCGGACTTGGTGATCCTCGCCTACGGCACCAATGAAGCCTTCGACGACACCCTCGACCTGAGCCTCTACCAATCGCAGTTGGATGCGACCCTCAGCGGCCTGCGCCAGGCGTTGCCGCGTGCGGCGATCCTGTTGGTAGGCCCGCCCGACTCGATCAAGCATCGCAAGGCACGCACCTGTGCGGCGCGCCAGCCGCAGCCGTTGGCGTCGGTGATTCGCATCCAGCGCCAGGCCGCGCAGAAGCACAAGGCGCTGTTCTGGGACTGGCAGGCATACATGGGTGGGCCGTGCTCGATCGCGGGCTGGCAGGCAAGTGGGCTGGCGCGTCCGGATCTGGTGCACCTGACTGCCGAGGGGTATCGCAAAAGCGCAGCGGGGCTGTATCAATTTTTGAAAGGGCCGCTGCAGCTGCGCTGACAGCGGCGTCATTGTGAGCGCCGAAGACAGCCCGCTCCCCCAAAAGCCGCGATGCTATCGAGAGCACCTAGGATCCTGTGGGGGCGGGTTTACCCGCGAAAAAGTCGCCGCGGAGCAAGTGCGTTGCGCCGACTCAGGCCGGCACTGCTTCGAGCTCGGCCATCGCCTCGCGATAGCGCGCCAGCTCCTCGATGGTCAGCACCGGCAGGTTGTACTGGCGGGCATAGACCGCCACCTGCTCGCCCCGGGCCATGCTGCCGTCGGGGTTCATCAGTTCGCACAGCACCGCCGCCGGGCGCAGGCCGGCCAGGCGTGCCAGGTCCACCGAGCCTTCAGTGTGGCCACGACGGGTCAGGACGCCGCCATTGCGCGCGCGCAGCGGGAATACATGCCCAGGGCTGACAATGTGGCGCTGCTCGGTGGTGGAGCGCAGCGCGGCTTCGATGGTGGTGATGCGGTCCTGAGCCGACACGCCGGTGCTGACGCCTTCAGCCGCCTCGATGCTGACGGTGAAGCCAGTGCCATGGCGCGCCTGGTTGTTTTGCACCATCGGCGCCAGTTGCAGGGCGTCGACGGTGGCTTCATCCAGGCACAGGCAGACGATGCCGCTGCAGTCGCGGATCATCATGGCCATGGTTTGCAGCGAGATGTTCTCGGCGGCGGCGATGATGTCCGCTTCGTCCTCGCGGTCGTCATCGTCGAGCAGCAGCACAGGACGCCCGGCCTGGAAGGCGGCGATGGCAGCGGTGACATTGGGGAATTTGGGGTGATGCGTGGTGGACATGAAACGCTCCTCGTAAATGATCGATGAACGTCTCGGGGCGAACAAAATGCGCGCGCAGGAGCACCGGATGGCCCCCGCCTGACGCCTTCTTTCATCCGGACTATGACCGTCGGCCCTGGGATCTCACCAGGTCTGCTGACCCCCGGCATGGCCGGGGCGCTCGCGGGCTCATCTTTCGATTTACCGCCGGTGGGGACTTTCACCCCGCCCTGAAGACCGGGCAAGCATACCCCACTGTGCCACCCCGCTGGCAAGCCAGCGGTGTACGACCTTCGGCGGTATCATGGCCACCAGGGCTTTTGTGAGGCAGTACATCATGGACATTCTCGACGTCGCTGGCGGCAAGCCGGTCAAGCTGTGGACCGAAGGCGTGCCGGTGGAGGACGACGCCCGCAAACAACTGATGAATACCGCGCGCATGCCGTTCATCTTCAAGCACCTTGCGGTGATGCCGGACGTGCACGTGGGCAAGGGCTCGACCATCGGCAGCGTCATCCCCACCGTCGGGGCGATCATCCCGGCTGCGGTGGGGGTGGACATCGGTTGCGGCATGATCGCCGCGCGTACCTCGCTGCACGCCCGTGACTTGCCGGACAACCTGCACGGCCTGCGTAGCGCCATCGAAAAGGCCGTGCCCCATGGCAAGACTTTCGGTCGTCGTGACCAGGGGGCCTGGGATGCGGTGCCTACCTCTGCCGACCAGGCGTGGGGCGGGCTGGCCTCGCGCTTCAAGGCGATCACCGACAAGTACCCGCGCTTGGAGAAAACCAACAATCGCCATCACCTGGGCACCCTGGGTGGCGGTAACCATTTCATCGAGGTTTGCCTGGATGAGGCCGACCGCGTGTGGTTCATGCTGCACAGTGGCTCGCGCGGTGTCGGCAACGCCATCGGCAACCTGTTCATCGAACTGGCCCAGGCCGACATGCGCCAGCACTTGGCGAACCTGCCCGACAAGGACCTTGCCTACTTCGAAGAAGGCAGCCGACACTTTGCCGACTACGTGGAGGCGGTGGAGTGGGCCCAGGACTTCGCACGGCACAACCGCGAGCTGATGATGCGGGCGGTGATTGCCACCACACGCCAGGTCTTGGGCAAGCCTTTCGAGGCGAATCTCGAGGCGGTCAATTGCCACCACAACTACGTGCAGCGTGAGCAGCACTTCGGCCGCGAGGTATTGGTCACCCGCAAAGGCGCAGTGTCGGCGCAAAAGGGCCAGTTGGGCATCATCCCCGGATCCATGGGGGCCAAGAGCTTCATCGTGCGCGGGCTGGGCAATGAAGAGTCGTTCTGCTCCTGCAGCCATGGCGCAGGCCGGGTGATGAGCCGCACCAAGGCCAAGAGCCAATTCACCGTCGAGGATCAGCGGCGGGCCACGGCCCATGTGGAGTGCCGCAAGGACAAGGACGTGATCGATGAAATCCCCATGGCCTACAAGGACATCGATGCGGTGATGCACGCCCAGCGAGAGCTGGTGGAAGTGCTTCACACCTTACGCCAGGTGGTGTGCGTCAAAGGCTGAGCCTTGTAGGCGCGGGTTCGGCCGACGATTGCGCCGAGCCCGTGATGGGGGCGGCGATTCCTCGTCCGGCGAAAAATGTAGGGTCTCGAGCACCCCTCGGTCCCTTTTTGTAGAGAAGCTTTTAGGACCTTCCCAAACCCCAGAACACCTGTCTACAGCCTGATTTTCTGTTGGTTTAATCCTCTTGCCTCCTAGAGGACAAGGTCAGATCGCTTCAGCAAAATAGGGCATTAAAAAGCCGGCTTGTGGCCGGCTTCTCGGGGACGGTCTTGGCTAATTTTTGGTAAGCCGCAACCGCCTTAAACGGGATGGCCATGAAGGCCTGAAAAGAGATGGCGGACGGCTGTGTGAGGCGTCGCCAGGCCCTCTGGATCGCGGCTTGCGCCGGCCGGGGCTGAATGTGCGGCGTAGCATACTAGGGCTGGGGCAGGTTGCCCAGCAAAAAGTGGCACCGGGTGTTTCAGTAAGGGCGGCGCAGGCTGAAACATGACCAGTGGAATACCCAACCGAGGATCTGCATGCCCTGGGCCTGGCGCTGCCGGGGGGTATAGCGCTCTGTGGGCTCGTGGCCATGTAGGTACAGGTTGTCCAGGCGATCGCGGCTCAGGCGATGAACCCTCAAGCGGCCATTGTGCACCAACACATAGGTCTCGCCATCCACGACCCATGTCAGGCTCCGGTCGATGACCAGGGTGGCGTCGGTGGGGATGATTGAAGTGATGCCGGTCATGGGCATCGGGATGCAGGCGGCATCTTCTTGGGCAACGCCCAGCATCTGCAGCATTTGTTCGGAAAACGATAGGTATTTGCCTGCGTCGGGCTGGAGAGTACCGTTGCGCAGCACATGGATCGGGAGACGGGTGAAGGTCCCTTCGTGATTGGCTGGCTGAGCCATGTTGAGGTGCGAGGGGTACTGGTTCGCAAGCGGATTGACGTGCTTGGGCCCTTCGCCCGTGCGCAGCCAGCGCCGATGTACGCAGAACAGTTCGGCGATATCGTCCAGGCGGGCCAAGGGCACGCCGCGTCTGAACCAGTTGTTGACGTGCTGGGGTGTGACACCGCGGTGGATGGCAAAGTCGGAAGGGGTCAGGTGGCACTCCTGGAGGAGAGCTCTGAGACGGTCACCGGAAGTATTCATGGGCCGAGTCTAGCGAGTCGGCGCGGGAGCGGGAATGAACCGGAAGTTGATGAGTTTTGTAGGAAATGAATGTAATTGTCGGGACTTTGCGTAGGGCGAGGTAAGCCGTTTCGCGTTAAGGTGCCGTGCATTTCAACCAGGCAAAAAAAAACCCTGCCGAAGCAGGGCTTTTCTTCAATCCGGTCTTAGCCCTTGTAGGCGGCAACGGACTTGGTGATCTCGGCACGGGCGGCGTCAGCGCCTTCCCAGCCCTTGACCTTGACCCACTTGCCTTTCTCCAGATCTTTGTAGTTCTCGAAGAAGTGCTTGATCTGTTCCAGCAGCAGGGCTGGCAGGTCGGTGTATTCCTTCACGTCGACGTACAGCTGGCTCAGCTTGTCGTGTGGCACGGCCAGGACCTTGGCATCGCCACCGCTTTCGTCGTCCATGTGCAGGACGCCGACCGGACGGGCGCGGATGACCGAACCTGGAGCGACCGGGTACGGGGTCACGACCAGCACGTCCAGCGGATCACCGTCGTCGGCCAGGGTGTTCGGGATGTAGCCGTAGTTGGCTGGGTAGAACATCGGGGTGGCCATGAAACGGTCGACGAACAGGGTGTCGCTGTCCTTGTCGATCTCGTACTTGATCGGCGCGTGGTTAGCCGGGATCTCGATGGCGACGTAGATGTCGTTCGGCAGGTCTTTGCCCGCCGGAATCTTGCTGTAGCTCATTGGGCAGTGCCCCCGTGTTTGACCAAAAAGTGGCGGCGATTATAGGCACATTCCTACCGGGCATGCCACGCCCGGCCGGATGTGCGGCCCCGTCAGGCCTGGGTTTCGCGGTACAGAGGGTGCTCGGCCTGCAACCGGTCCAGGCGTGTGAGCGGGTCCTGGCGATAGAACAGCGCCAGTTGCTGGTACACCTGTGGATAAGCCTGGTGCAGCAGGTCGGGCGCACTGAAGAAGTACTCGCTGGTGACGGCGAAGAATTCCGCCGGGTTTTCGGCAGCGTACGGGTCGATGGCGGTCTCGGCGTCCGGGTTGGCGTCCAGTTGCCGGTTCATGTCGTCGTAGGCCTGCTGCATGGCGCTGGCCCAGTCTTCCACGCGCATGCTGTTGTGCAGCGGCGGCAGGCCATTGGCATCGCCATTGAGCATGTCGAGCTTGTGGGCCAGTTCATGGATCACCAGGTTGTAGGCTTCCCAGCCGCCGCTGGCCAGCACCCCGGGCCAGGCCAGGATCACCGGCCCTTGTTGCCAGGCCTCGCCGCTGTGCTCGGCGTCCCAGGTGTGCTCGACACCGCTGGCGTCGCGGTGGCGCTGGGGGCTGAGGAAGTCGTCGGGGTACAGGATGATTTCGTGGAAGCCCTGGTACCAGTTCAACTCGCCTAGATGCAGCAGTGGCAGTTGGGCCTGGGCGGCCAGGAACAGGCGCTGTTCGTCGTCCAGCTGCACGCCGGGCAAGGCGGTCAGGTGCTTGTCGCGCAGAAACAGCACACAGGCTTCGCGCAGGGTGCGGTCTTCTTCGTCACTGATGCCGTCGAGCATGGGCAGGCGCTCGCGAATCACCTGCCACAGCTGCGGATCGACGGGGTATCGAGCCAGGGTACGTCGGCGACGCCAGGCGCGCAGCGACCACATGACCGGTCAGTGGGCCTTCGCCGTGCGGCCCAGGCGGCCACGCAGCAGACCCAGGATCATCGGCACCAGCGACAGGATGATGATGCCGACGACCATCAGTGACAGGTGCTGCTTGATGAACGGGACGTTGCCGAAGAAGTAGCCCAGGGTCACCAGGCCGCCGACCCACAGCAGCGATCCTGTGATGCTGAAGGCCAAAAACCGCGGGTAGTGCATGTGTGCGATGCCAGCGACGAACGGCGCGAAGGTCCGCAGGATCGGCAGGAAACGCGCCATGGTCACGGTCTTGCCGCCATGGCGCTCGTAGAAGTCATGGGTACGCTGCAGGTAGTCGCGGCGGAAGATTTTCGAGTTGGGATTGCGGAACAATCGCTCGCCCGTGGTCCGGCCGATGACGTAGTTGGTGCTGTCGCCCAGGATCGCCGCGGCCATCAGCAGGCCGGCCAGCAATACCGGATCCATGCCACCGCCTGCAGCGACGGCGCCAGCGATGAACAGCAAGGAATCGCCCGGCAGGAAGGGCATCACCACCAGGCCGGTCTCGCAGAAAATCACTGCAAAGAGAATGGCGTAGATCCAGGGACCGTAGTTGGTGACCAGCAGATCGAGGTAAGCATCGAGATGCAGGATAAGGTCCAGCGGGTTGAATTCCATGTACAACACCTGTGTTCTTGACCCGCAGCTACGGGCGCACGATGACGGACTGTGCCAAGGGCGTAGGCTTTTTTACCTGCGGGTGGGTAAATTTTCACACATGACAGGAAGGGCATTATACGGCGATGGTGAGAATGTGCCTGTGGAGTTTGTAGCGGCGGATGTCGGGCGGCCTGCCACCGAGACCGAAGGCATAGCACTGCCCTGTGGGAGCGGGTTTACCCGCGAAGCAAGCGACGCGGTGCCTGGCACCGGCTTCGCGGGTAAACCTGTTCCCGCAGTGAGAGGCGGTGGTCAGTCCTGGGTGATCGGCAAAATGTAGTTTTCGAACTCGGTGTCCTTGCGAAAGCCGATCGATTCGTAGGTCTTGCGTGCCACGTCATTGTCGCTGCTGGTGGAGACCCGCATGCGCACGGCGTTGGTGTCCTTGGCCATCTTCTTGGCTTCACGCATCAGATGATCGGCTACCAGCATGCGCCGGGAATCTTCGGCTACGTAGATGTCGTTGAGGATCCACACGCGCTTGAGCGACAGGGAGGAAAAGCTCGGGTACAGCTGGCAGAAGCCAAGCAGGCGACCCTCTTCGTCATCCGGCAGGGCCAGGTAGATCACCGATTCGCCCCGCTTGAGGCGCTTTTCCAGAAAACTGCGCGAACTGTCCGGGTACGGCAGCTGCCCATAGAACTCGCGGTACTTCACGAACAATGGGGTCAGCAGGTCGAGGTGTTCCAGGGTTGCCTTGATGATGCGCATGTGCGGCCCTCAGTGTCCATTTGGGGATACGGCGGATTGCCAGCAGCTTCAATCGCATGCTGCCCAAAGCAGACTAGAAGCGCAATCCGCCTTCCATTACATGTTTTTTACCGCTCTCCCAGCAGGAAGTTTCCGTTTTTGCCTGAAGCCGCTTCGTTCTCGATGCTGTGCACCTCGGCTTCGTCTTTGAGGTTCACTCCGGAGAGCTGGCGCCGACAGGCCTCGCGCATCAAGTACAGCAGACGGTGGGCCGCCATGCCGTAGCTCAGGCCTTCCAGGCGGACGTTGGAGATGCAGTTGCGGTAGGCATCGGTGAGGCCGACCTTGGGCGCGTAGGTGAAATACAGGCCCAGACTGTCGGGTGAGCTCAGGCCCGGGCGTTCGCCAATCAGCATGACCGTCATGCGCGCGCCGAGCAGTTCACCGACTTCGTCGGCCACCGCCACACGGCCCTGTTCCACCAGCACGACGGGGGCGCAGCGCCAGTCGTCGGCTGCGGCCTGCTCTTCGAAGCGGCTCAGGAAGGGCAGGGTATGGCGATGCACGGCCAGGGCCGACAGGCCGTCGGCGACCACGATCGCAAGGTCGACGCCGCCCGGGTTGGTCTGGGCGTGTTCACGCAGACGCTGGGCGGACGCCTCGTCCAGGCGCCGGCCCAGGTCGGGGCGCTGCAGGTACTGGTGGCGGTCGCTGGCAGCGCTGTGCACCAGCAGGCTTTCGCGCCCACGGGCGTCGAGTTGCTCGCGCAGGCCTGCATGGTCGAAGGGCAGGTGCACGGCATCGCGGGCCTGGGCATGGGCGAACTGGAAGTCCAGCTGAGCGCCGGTCGGCAGGCTGGTGCCGGTGCGGCCGAGGGCGATGCGGGCCGGGGTCAGGTTGCGCAGGGCCAGCCAGGGGTTTTCGGGGGTGGGTGTCTGTCGGTCCATGGTCATCCCTATGCAAGCTGCGCCAGTGCCTGGCGGAAGGCCGGCGGCAGTTGGTCACCGAAGCGTACCCGGCCATCGGCCTGGGTGAAGATTCCGGTGCGTTCCAGCCAGGCCTCGAACTCAGGCCCAGGTTTGAGGCCCAGGGTCTGGCGCGCATAGAGCGCGTCATGGAAGGAGGTGGTCTGGTAGTTGAGCATGATGTCGTCGGAGCCGGGGATGCCCATGATGAAGTTGATCCCGGCCACGCCCAGCAAGGTCAGCAGCGTATCCATGTCGTCCTGGTCGGCTTCGGCATGGTTGGTGTAGCAGATGTCGCAGCCCATGGGCACGCCCAAGAGCTTGCCGCAGAAATGATCTTCCAGGCCTGCGCGGATGATCTGCTTGCCGTTGTACAGGTACTCCGGGCCGATGAAACCGACCACGGTGTTGACCAGGAACGGGTTGAAATGACGCGCCACGGCGTAGGCGCGGGTTTCGCAGGTTTGCTGGTCCACGCCATGGTGGGCGTTGGCCGACAGCGCGCTGCCTTGGCCGGTCTCGAAGTACATCAGGTTCTGCCCCACGGTACCGCGCTTGAGCGACAGGCCTGCCTCGTAGCCTTCCTTGAGTACGTTGAGGTTGATGCCGAAACCGGCGTTGGCCGCCTCGGTGCCGGCAATGGACTGGAACACCAGGTCCAGCGGCACGCCACGGTTGATCGCTTCGATCGACGTGGTGACGTGGGTCAGCACGCAGGATTGGGTCGGGATCTGATAGCGCTGAATGATGGCATCGAGCATTTCCAACAGGGTGCAGATCGAGGCGATGCTGTCGGTGGCCGGGTTGATGCCGATCATGGCATCGCCATTGCCATACAACAGGCCGTCGAGGATGCTCGCCGCGATACCGGCCGGTTCGTCGGTCGGGTGGTTGGGTTGCAGGCGGGTCGAAAGGCGTCCGCGCAGGCCCATGGTGCCGCGAAACTTCGTTACCACGCGGATCTTCTGCGCGACCAGCACCAAGTCCTGGACACGCATGATCTTCGACACCGCCGCGGCCATTTCCGGGGTCAGGCCAGGGGCGAGGGCGCGCAGGCTCTGTTCGTCGGCAGCCTCGCTGAGCAGCCAGTCGCGAAATCCGCCGACGGTCAGGTGGCTGACCGGGACAAAGGCTTGCTTGTCATGGGTGTCGATGATCAGCCGGGTGACTTCGTCCGCCTCGTAGGGGATCAATGCCTCGTTGAGAAAGTGCGTCAGCGGGATGTCGGCCAAAGCCATCTGCGCGGCGACACGTTCGCCATCGTTGCTGGCCGCGACGCCTGCCAGGTAGTCGCCAGAGCGGGCCGGGCTGGCCTTGGCCAAGACGTCCTTGAGACTGTCGAAGCGGTAGATCTGGTTGCCTACCGTGTGTACGAAACTTGCCATACAGAATCTCCAGAGCGCCGCGGGTCGGCCCGCGGCGTAAGTCGGCGATCAGTGCAGGGCCTCTTCGGCCTTCTGGATCGCAGCGAATTCCTCTTCCGGCGTCCCCGCCACGAGGTGGTGACGGCTGTAGAAAGCAAAGTAGGCAATTAATACCCCATAGATCACGGCAGCGCCAATCACCACGCGTGGATCCACCAGGAAACCGGCGACCACGGCCACGCAGGCCAGCACCAGGGCCACGCCCGAGGTGAAGATTCCACCTGGGGTACGGTAGGGACGCTCCATCTTGGGGCGGCGGATGCGCAAGGTGATGTGCGCGGCCATCATCAACACATAGGAGAGCGTGGCGCCGAACACGGCGACCAGGATCAGCAGGTCGCCCTGGCCGGTCAACGAAAGACCAAAGCCGATGATGCCGGGGATCACCAGCGCCAGTACCGGCGCCTTGCTCTTGTTGGTTTCCGAGAGCTTGCGCGGCAGGTAGCCGGCGCGCGACAACGCGAAGATCTGCCGCGAATAGGCGTAGATGATCGAGAAGAAGCTGGCGATCAGGCCGGCCAGGCCCACCAGGTTGACGAAGCTGCCCATCCAGGTGGAACCACCATAGGCCTTGGCCAATGCCTCGACCAGCGGGTTGCCGGAAGCCTTCAAGGCTTCGGAACCGGCGCCGCCTGGGCCGATCACCAGGATCAGCAGGGCGAAGGCGACCAGCACCAGCATGGCGCCGATCAGGCCGCGTGGCAGGTCACGGCGAGGGTTCTTGGTCTCTTCGGCCGCCAGGGGCACGCCTTCGACCGCGAGGAAGAACCAGATGGCGTAGGGGATCGCCGCCCAGATGCCGACGTAGCCAAAGGGCAGGAAGCTGCTGGCCCCGACCGCATCGGTCTGGGCGATGTCGAACAGGTTGGATGCCTCGAAATGGGGCACCATGGCCACCAGAAAGACCGCCAGGGCGATCGCGGCGACGGCGGTGATGATGAACATCAGCTTGAGCGCTTCACCGACACCGAAGATATGGATGCCGATGAAGATGATGTAGAAGGCCAGGTAGACCATCCAGCCACCGATGCCGAACAGTGACTGGCAGTAGGCGCCGATGAAGGTAGCGATGGCCGCGGGCGCGATGGCGTATTCGATCAGGATCGCCGTGCCCGTCAGGAACCCGCCCCAAGGCCCGAAGGCACTGCGCGCGAAACCGTAGCCGCCACCGGCGGTGGGGATCATCGAGGACAGCTCGGCCAGGGAAAAGCACATGCACAGGTACATGGTGGCCATCAGCAAGGTGGCGAGGAACATGCCACCCCAGCCGCCTTGGGCCAGGCCGAAGTTCCAGCCGGCATAGTCACCGGAGATGACATACGCCACGCCCAGGCCCACCAGCAGGACCCAGCCGGCGGCGCCTTTTTTCAGTTGTCGGTGCTGGAAATAATCCGCGTCGACTTTCTCGAAGTCGACCGAAGAGCTCGCCGGCGCGCTGCCGGAGTGATCGCTTGGCATAGTGTTCACCTGTTGTTTTTCTTGGTGGCCAGAAGCGTTCCGGCCCTTGGTGATTGGTCTGGCAAGAAGCGAGCCAGAGCGGGTGGTGCACACCATCGCCCTGGTTTTTATAGGGCCGGGTCGGCCTCTTCACAGGTAAACCCACTCCCCCAGAAAACGCACAAGCGCTGTGGGAGCAGGCTCACCCGCGAA
>NZ_JBEGDO010000022.1:0-84650 GCF_051913525.1 Pseudomonas sp. PKS
CTATGGAGGCAGCGGCGTCGCTGTCGGGGTTGTTGCTGAGGAAGCTGCCGGTGCTGCTGGCCATGGCGGCGAGCTTGCGGGCCTGTTCGTCTTCGGCCTGGGCGGTGACGTCCTGGTCTGGCGAGTTGAGGTCCGGCAGTGCGTGCGCAGGGGCCGAGGGCACGGACAAACGATCGCCCGGCTTGAGGGCGTCGAGGTCGCGGCCTGGGTTGAGGGTGCGCAGGGTGGCGGTGGTGGTGGCGTAGTGGGTAGCAATCGAGGCCAGGCTATCGCCCATGGCGAAGGTGTGGAGGCGGGAAGGCGCGGGTGAATGCTTGGCCGGTTGAGTGTCGGGCACGGCACTGGCCGAAGGGGTGGCCAATGCCAGTGTCAGTGGAAGAACGGCTTGGACGCCGATATTGAGCCAGGCCACGGCCTGCGTCCCGAAGGGCGGCCTGCCGTGCAAAGTGTGCTTTTTCAATGAAGTTACCAGTCCCTGATGGCCTGAAATGTAACTTCGCGATGGCGTTGTTTTTTCGCCAAGCCAATGCCCCTCGCAAGCGATGAGCAGTTTTTTGGCACACTCAATCGGTAGTGAAAAAGAGAAAATGACCAACACCAAGGCGAAGCGATTGAAAGCAACTTCCATCTTTTCGATAGATGTCACGAGGCCGCCAAACGCAATGGATTGGAAGTGCGGTAAGTGCAAGTTCTAACAGCGTCAGGAGGCTTTCAGGGGGCGGAATCTACAAAAATAAAAAGTTTGGTTCTGTAGGGAAAATCCTGTTCTTGACTTGAATGAGCGGGTTGCCGTGTGGCGAACTCCGAAAAAAAGGGCCGCAATAATGCGGCCCTTGGATTTGATATACGCGGTGAATGAACGCAATCAACGTCAGTTATCGGTCAAGGGGTCGTCCTGGGAGAGCAGCGCGTTGGCCAGCTCCTCGTCACTGGCCTGCAGGCCAGGGTTGTCCTTGCGGGCCTGCTCCAGCGCGGACTCCACATAGGCGCCGCGGATGACCCCGCCACTGGCCACGAAGGCCGACAGCTCATCGCGGGCCGGGATGATCCGTTTGTCGTCCTTGAAGGTCGAGTACAGCGAGGCGGAGACCCCTGCCGATGTGGCGACATCGCCCGCATCCACACCGGCCAGGGCAGCCCCTGCCGGGAGCAGGAGCAAGAACGAAGGAACGAGCAGTAGATGGCGCATGGCAAGACCTCCAGGTGAAGCCCAAGGGATTTACTGCATGTTGTTAAGAGCGGTGACGGTACCCAGGAGTTCCATCGACCGCTTGTCGATCACACCCCAGCGCCATGCGCCCCTGGCCACGCAGGTAGAGGCCGTAGCCCAGACCCAGTGCCAGCCACAGGCTCCCGAACGCCAGGGTCGCGGTGCTCATCCCGCCCATTACCGTGAGCACCACGCCAATCCCCACCACGGGCACCAGCCAGTGGGCGAACCAGCGCCGGCTGCGGCCTTGGATGCCCAACTTCACCAGCACTGAAAGGTGCAGCAGCACAAATGCAGACAGCGCGCCGAAGTTGACGAACGACGCCAGACTGTCGATCCGTTCGCGCATCACGATGGCGATCACCAGCGACAGCGCGGTCGACAACAGCAGCGCCACGTGAGGCGTGCCATGGCGCCGGTGCAGACGGGCGAACAGCCCCGGCAACTGGCGATCGCGGCCCATGGCGAACAACACCCGGGACACGCCGACCTGCATCGGCAGCACATTGGTGAACCCACACATCAAGGCGATCAGCCAAGCCACCGCCACGGCGCTGAAGGGGCTGATCTGCACGGCCAGCAGTTGATAGATCGCGCCGGAGGCATCCGCGATGCGCAACCCCGGCATCAGGTTACCCAGCACCCAGGTGCTGATGACGAACAGCACGGCGCAGATCAGCAGCACCGCCAGAATGGCCCGCCCGACCAGGCGCCGGTCGCCGCCCTTGACCTCCTCGGAAAGGGTCGAGATGGCGTCGAAGCCCAGGAAGGACAGCACGCAGATCGAGGTGGCGGCGAACACCTTGCCCAGGTCGAGTTGGCTGGCGTCATACAGCGGCGCCAAGGTCAGCGCACCGGCGCCTTTGCCGTCGGCCAACGCATTTGCCGCGAGCACGATCAGCCCCAGCATGACCGCGAACTGCACGACCACCGAGACCAGGCTGATGCGGGTGGTCACCGATACGCCGAACCAGTTCACCGCCAGCGAGACCACCACCAGGCCCACCAGGCAACTGGCGCGGTCCAGGCCGGGCACCAGCGTTTGCAGGCCGACCGCCATGACCAGGAACACCAGCGCCGGAATCAGCAGGTAATCGAGCAGGATCAGCCAGCCGGCGATGAACCCCGGCAACTCGCCCAGGCTGTGCCGGGCAAAGCCGTAGACCGAGCCTGAGCAGGGCACTTCGGCCGACATGGTGGCGTAGCTCTGGGCGGTGAAGTACATGCACAGGGCGCCAAGCAGGTAGGCCAGGGCGATCAGCCCGCCCGAGGCCTCCCAGACAAAGCCGAAGGTGGTCAGAGGCGCCATCGGCGCAATGTAGGCCAGCCCGTAGGCGAGCAGGTCTTTCATGCCCAGGGTACGCCGCAGTGTCGCGCCGCCCTCAAGGCTCACAGGTTTCTCGGTGGCAAGGCCCATGGTGAGCTCCGGTTCTTGTCGTTGTTGGAGGAGGCGGTGGCGCCGCAGGTGCGGGTCAGCCGGCGAAGCGTGCGTGGCGGTGGACTTCCTGGCCTTCCAGCAGGGTGAGCAGGACCTCGGTGGCGCCGATCTCGTGGGGCGCGATGCTGTACAGGTCGCGGTCGAGCAGGATCAGGTCGGCGTACTTGCCCACGCTCAGGCTGCCGGTGCTGTCATCGCGCCAAGCGGCATGGGCGGCGTTGAGGGTGTAGCCACGGATCGCTTCGTCGATGCTGATCCGGTGCTGCGGTGTGTGCGCCGGGCTGTCGGGGCCGTGGGCAGGGTTCTGGCGGGTGACTGCGCACTGGATGATCTGGAACGGGTCGAACGTGGTCACGCCCCAATCACTGCTGACCATGCAGGTCACGCCCTGGCGGATGAATTCGCCGATCGGGTAGGTCCATTGCGCGCGAGCCTCGCCAAGCATGGCATTGACCAGCGGGTCGGCGTCGGGGTTCGGTTGTGCCCAGAGGGTCTGGTAGTTGGCCAGGATGCCCAGCTCGCGAAACCGTGGGATGTCCGCCGGATGCACCACTTGCAGGTGGGCGATCTGGTGGCGGGCGTCCCACGGGCCATTCTGGCGCCGGGCATGTTCGATACCGTCGATGGCCGCACGGGTGGCGCCATCGCCGATGCTGTGCACGTGCAACTGGAAGCGCTCGCGGTCGAAGGCGGCGAAGCAGTCGTTGATCTGCGCCTGGGTGAACATCAGTTCGGCATTGCCGCCCGTGTCGCAACGCGGTTCGAGCAACACGGCGGTGCCGTTCTCCAGCACGCCATCAAGGAAGAACTTGGCCGAATGCAGCGACACGCGCTCGCCCTGATAGGTGTTGCGCAAGTCGATCAACTCGCGCAGTTGCTCATCCAGCGGCTTGTGGGCGAACACCTTGGCGGTGGCGCGCACGCGCAGGGTGAGGTCACCGCGCTCAAGGCACGCCTGGTAGTTCTTCATGTAGTTGCGGCTGACCATCGCATCGAGCACGCCGGTGATACCGCGGCTGTTGAACACCTTGCTGTAGTGGGCCATGGCCTGGAGGTAGTCCGCCTCGCTGTAGCCTGGGGCAATGCGGCCCATGGCCCAGATGGCGTCCTCGACCAGCCAACCTTTGGGGGTGCCGTCGGCCAGGCGCAGGTAGCTGCCGTTGTCCGGCTCCGGGCTGCCGGGGCGCACGCCGGCCGCTTCGAAGGCGGCGCTGTTGGCCCAGCCGTTGTGATAGTCACTGGCGAACATCAGCGCCGGGCGGCCGTCGGTGACGCTGTCGAGCCGTTCTTTGGTCAGTTGCTCGGGGGTGAAGCGCGCCGAAGAAAAGCCCACACCACGGATCCAGGGTTTGTCCGGGTTGGCCTGGGCGAAGTCGCGGATGATCGCCAGCAGGTCCTCGACGCTGGTGGCCTCGTACAGCGCGGCGTTGTGGTAGAGGTCGGCGCTGCTGAGCTGAAAGTGCACATGGGTGTCCTGCAGCCCCGGCAGCATCAGCTTGCCTTGGGCATGGATGCGGCGGGTGGCGGCATCGGCCAGGCGTTCGATGGTGGCGTTGTCACCCACGGCCAGGATGCGCCCATCGCGCACAGCAATGGCCTCGGCCCTGGGCAGGTGCGGGTCCTGGGTGCGGATATCGGCGTGGGTGATGATCAGTTCGGCGGTCTGCATGGCAGGTCCTCAGTAGAGGTAGGTGAAATACATTTCCAGGGCGCGGAAGGTGTCGTCGCCCAACGCCTGCTTGGCTGCGCCCTGTGGTCTGACCCAGTTGTAGGCCAGCGAGGTGTGCAGGCGGGGCGTGGGGTTCCAGTCGAGAAAGACCACGTTCTCGTCGGCGAAGCGGCGATCGTCCACGGGCATGCCGTTGAAGTGCTTTTCGTCCAGGGAGAACTGGTAGTGGATGCCGCCCAGCGTCACGGTGTCGCTCAGGTGGGTCTTGAGGGTCCACTGGTTGACCCGCTCGTTGCTGTTGAACAGCAGGTAGTTGCCGACCACGTCGCCGATCAGCCAGGTACTCCAGTCGACGAAGCCCTTGCTCAGCGGGTCCCAGCTTTTCTGGGTGCGATCGCCCAGGTCGTCGTCGCCGGAGAAGCGCGCATGGCGGTAGCTGAGGATCGGTGTAAGCGGCAGGTGCGCGAACGAGTAGTCTGCCTGGGCGTACCAGGCATCGGCGTGGTAGTGCATGCCTTCGCCGCTGCCGCGTTGCACGGCGTACTCACCGTGCAGGGTCAGGGCGTCCAGGGCTGGCAGCTGGCCGTTCAGGGCACGCAGGTTGAACACGTGCATGCCATCGCGGGCGGTCAGGTTCTGGCCATGATCGGCCAGGGAGTCGACGCCCATGGCCATGGCGCCGAGGGTGACGCGGTCGGCCAGGCGGTAATCGAGGTTGATGCCGTTCAGGCGAAAGTCGCCTTGGTGATTGTCGCTGCGCAGGCTGAAAACCTGGGCTTGGAGCGCGTCGTGGGCATAGCCAAGCAGCGCCGAGTCGCGAAACGCGGTGCGCGGGGCGAGCCAGTAGGCGCCGTCATCGAACATGTCGAGGTTGCCGTCGGCGACGATGAACCCCGTGCCGACCATGAAGTTCTGCCGGCCGGCGGTCAGGCGCCAGTCGCCTACGCGCAGTCCGCCGTAGGCCTCTTCCAGGGCGAAGTGGCCATCGGCGCTGCGGGTGTAGCCACCGGCATCGCCGTCGCCTTGGGTGGTGGCGCCGATCACCGACGCACCGCCAAGTACTTCCACATCCGGTGCCAAGGCATAGCCGAGGGTAACGCCCGGCTTGATGTAGAGCTCTTGCCAGTCCACACGGGTGCCGCCGTTGCTGGCGTCGCGCAAGTCCATGCGTCCGGCGCCGAAGTTCACGCCGCGGGTCACCAGGTTGGCGGCGCCAGCGCCGACGGTGAGCTCGCCCTGCAAGCCATCGAGGTCGAAACGTTGGCCGGCCCAACCGTGCTGGCTGGCGGCGAGCCCACAGAAAAGCAGCGCCCAAGCGGGCGAGAGGGTGCGATGCATTGAGGGGGTCCTTTGTTCTTGTTGTTGTCGGCGGGGCAGTGTCCGGGCTTTGCGGCCCTGGAGTTCAAAGTGCCGGCGCCAAGGTGGCTTTGCGGGCGCTGTGCGCTGTGGCAGTCTTTCCCGTCACCTGTGGTTTGCGGCACAGGTTAAAGGCCTTCGCTGGGGCGAGTTAGTTGTCGCCTGGCATAACACTTGGGAATTTCTGGACTAGATCATGGACAAGTTCCTCAGCCTGCAACTGTTCGTCGCCAGTGCCGAGTACGGCAGTTTCAGCCGGGCCGCCGAGCAGCGGGACATGACCCCTTCGGCAGTCGCCAAGTCGATCCGCCGCCTCGAGGCAGAGGTCGGGGCGCGGTTGTTCGAGCGCACCACGCGAAGCATGGCGTTGACCGAGGCGGGCCTTTTGTACCTGGAAAACGCCCGCGACATCCTCGAGCGCATGCGCGAAACCGAAGAGGAAATCGCCCAGTTGCAGCACAGCCTCAAGGGCACCCTGCGGGTCACCGGGCCGCTGTCGTTTGGCCGGCCATTTCTCAACGCCGCCTGCGCGCGCTTTTTGCAGGCGCATCCGCAGATGTCCTTGCAGGTGGACCTGAGCGACCAGTACATCGACCTGCTCGACGGCCACTACGACATGGCCTTGCGCCTGGGCCAGAGCGACCTGCCGGGCCTGATCGCCCAGCCCATCGGTGAGAGCCGCGTGGTGCTGTGCGCAAGCCCTGGGTACCTGCGCCGTCACGGCACGCCAACGCACCCGGCGCAGTTGGCGACGCATGAGTGTCTGGTCTATCGGCACCCGGCGCTAGGCGATTCCTGGGTGCTGGAGAAGGATGGCGAGCGCCATGCCATCAAGCGCAAGGGGCGGCTGGGCAGCGACAATCTGGAACTGCTGCTCGAGGCCTGCTTGGCCGGGCAAGGGGTGATTGCCTGCCCGTATTGGAGCGTGCTGCCGTACTTGCAGGCAGGGCGGCTGCAGGCATTTCTCGGCGACTACGCGTTCGATCGCAAAGCCCTGGGGGCGCAGTTGCAGGCGGTGTACCCGAGCACCCGGCGGGCGACGCGCAAGATCGCGGCGTTCATCGAACATCTGCGCACGTACTTGAACGAGGAGGGGATGAGCGCGGTCGCTGGACAAGGGGCAAGGGAGGCAACTTTCCCATAGGTCAACTGGTAGGTGACCTACAGATCTGTGAGTTCAGGCGCCTGGGCAGCAGGAATAGCATCCATCGAAACGCCCGGCAGTGCCGTCAGACGGCGACGCACGGGATGGATCGCTCGTATGCCAAGGGAGCCCTAGATGTCTGACCACAGTGATCACGAACCCAACCTGCTCGACCAAATCCTCGAAACCGAACCCGGCATCAACAGCACCTTAGGTGCCCGTGCATTGGCCCAGGACACACTGCTGGATCTGCAGGGCAAGCCTCCTGTCACCTTGGTCCAGCGCTTTTCCGGCTTGCATGTCAAGCAAGCCCAGCGACTGAAGGATCGCGTGGACGTGGCCACGGCGGCGATGATGCGCGCGTTTCGGGAAAACCGCCTGAGCGCCGCGACCCGCCGGGCGGCGGAGGAGCTCAAAGGCCCGTTGGCGCAGAACAATGGCCCGACGTTCGAGAACCAATTTTCGCCATCCTGGGGCTACCACACCCACCCGCAAGCCGTGGATGCTACGACCTCGCCAGCCGCCTACCTGATCGACATGCTGACCTTCGTGCAGCAGCACCTGGAGCCACAGGGCAACGCGCTCAAGGCCGTGACGTTGAAAACGCGGCGTCCGGATCTGTACGACCTTTCGCTCGATGAGGACACCATGAATCGCACGGTGGCCCAAGTCGAGGTGGTCAACCATGTGATGGAAAGCGCCATCGAGCGCCAGCGAACCGTGGCCGATGACACCACCGCCACCCAGGACAAACTCCTCCAGGTGCGCTACCCGCTCAAGCAGTTCCCCTATGAGCGCTACTGGGAGCAGATCGTTACGGTGCTGGCCCACCATGAGTTGTCGGTGAGCGATGTGTCGCGGCTGTCCGATATCGATGCGCCGTATTTCATTCAGCCCGGTGCCCACTCCCACTGGTCGGACGTCGCCCTGCAACAGGACGCAGGCCTCGGCCCGGCCCTGCGCGCCATCCTGCTCGAGACGCCGTACTTCGGCACGGGCGGTGAGGTGCGCTTCAACCCCCAGACCCGGCGACTGCTGGCCCTGCCGCCCACATCCGCGGTTCGGCGCGCCGAAGACGTGGCGAACAACAGCGTTAGCTTCTTCAAGGACAACTTTGGTGTCCAGGCTTACCCGACGTTGCAGAATGTGGTGAGCTTCTGCCAGGCCCTGCACATGAGCCAGGATGAAATGGAGTCATTGTTCGCCCTGGCCGCCTACGCACCGGTTCGCTCCGACAACGTGGTCGTCGAGGCATCCCGTGCCCCCGCATCACCTGTGCAGTTCGGCGCGCGCTTCATCAACAGCGGCAGCGACACCCCGGTATCAGTGGCCAGTGACAGCACAGAGCCTATGCTGCACCACTTCGAGCACCTGAGCGAAGACCGCTGCGACCGGATCAATCGCTTGGTACGCCTGGCCACGGCGCTGAAGCTTTCCTACGCCGAAACGGACCAGCTCGTCTGCGCGGCCATCGAGGCGGAGCGGCGTGCCGCGGCCAGTCAGGAGACCGCCAGCGAGGCGCCGCTGTGGATGACGGCCAATACGATCCGGGCGCTGGGTGTATTCCAGTTTCTGCGCGAGCGCTTCTCGTGCAGTGCCGAGGACTTTTCCGCCCTGCTGTCGGACATGTCCATATTCGCCAGTGGCGATACCCTCAGCCATTTCGACCGGGTGTTCAACGCAGACACCACCACACCGCTGGTACTCGATGATCAGCCGTTCAGCCTGGGCAGCGAGGATGTCCAGAGCAAGCGCACGGTCGCTCAGCTGTGCCAGGGGCTTGGCATCAACATGGAGACCTTCCGCTACCTGTCGCGCCTGATCATGCAGGGGCAAAGCCAGCCGATGCTCAAACGCACCTTGCCGACGGTCAGTGCGTTCTACCGCATCACCTTGTTGGCTCGGCTGCTATCGATCACCACCATCGAACTGTTGTCGTTGCTCGAGGTGCTGAGCCCCGAAGGCCAATACGCCCTGCAACTGGCCGGTACCCCGCAGAACGCGATGTACAAGAGCTACACCCAGACCGACACGCTCAGCGTCATCCATGCCCTGAGCCGGTGTGTCGCCTGGTGCCAGGCGCAGCAGCTGCCCATCGCCTGGCTGGTGCAGCAGTTGTTGCCGGTCGAGACTGCCGATGTGGTGCCCGAGGAGTACCGCACGCTGCTCGGCGAGCTCAAGAGTCATCTGGTGCCGTTCCAGGATTTCGACCGCCTGCTCGCCGACGCCGGTGTGATGCCTTTGAGAACCCAAGGCTGGAAGCAGAATCTCACGGAGGTCGTCGACGCCCAGGGGCTGATCAAAGAAACCGGTCATTCCGAGGAAGATTTCGATCCTGTCCAGTACGAGTACTTCGCTGCACGGGAAATCGAGGTGGTGATCGAGCGGCTGATGCGCGCGCCAGAACCTGAGGACGGCAAGGGCGAGGGGCAGGCGCACAGCGAGGAAAGCGAGCTGCCGCTGCTTACGGCCGATGAAGCCGAACGCTTGAAGACCCTGATTCTCAGCGTCGTGTTGCGGATTCGCTCGCAGCAGTTGGGGGTGGTCCAGGAGCGCCTGTCGCACTTCTTGTCGCTCAAGGCCGACAGCGTGATCCCGGTGATCTATTGGGCACGCGGTAAAGCGCATACGTTGCTAGAGAGCGCGATGAACTTCGAACCGGACCAGCTTCAGTCCGAAGCGCTCAAAGCCATTATGCCGCTGATGCAACGCATGCAGCGCTGTGCCCGCGTCGTCATCCAGTTCGCCTTGAGCCCGGCGATGTTTTCCAGCCTGCTGGTGCGTGCCCAGCGTCCCCGCTGGAGTATCGAAAGCACGGACCTGACCCTGCAGACCTTGTACTTCCTGGAGCGCTACACGCGCACCTTACGCCAGGCCAAGCAGTCCGAAGAACAACTGCTGGGCTATTTCGACCTGATCGAGTCGTTGGGCGAGCTGACCGACAACGAGCGCCGCCTGATCAAGGACGCCGCGGCCGAGAAGATCGCCGCGTGGCTGGGTTGGGGCATTCGAGAAGTGCTCGATGTAGCGGCTCAGGTGACCCCTGACGGCATCATTCGCACCCTGGCGCAGCTGTGCGCCTTGGTCGACACCCGTCAACTGTGCGAAAAAACCGGCTTGAGCGCAGGCTCCCTGATGAAACTCAGCCGCCTCAGCGGCCACGACGACACCGAGGCCTATCGCAGCGCCGCGCACGAAATGCTGAGCAGCCTGCGCCAGGCGCCCGAACAGCGGCGTGACGAGACAGAGCTGCGCCAGAGTCTGTCCACGCGCTGCCTGCTCAGCAAATCGCGGTTGATCGCCAGGAAAAAGGATGAGGAAACCGAAGGCTACCGTCGCCGTCGGCAAGAGTGGCAGTTGCAGGCCAAGCTCGCGGGCAAGGAGCTCCAGGTTCTGGACAAGCAACTGGACGCGCAGCAGCACGCCACCTTGGCCGCCGAGCAGGCGTTGGCCCACAGCCGCAAGGCCTTGGCCCACACCCAGCAGCTGTATGCCTACTACCAGAACAAGTCCACCAGCGTATCGCTGTGCCCCAGGATAAAGTGCTGGCCCAACCGGGCTATGACCAATCCCCAGCGATCCCCGACGCCGGCCATACCTGGACGCTCACCGGCAAGGAGGTCAGCGGCACGTTTGGTCTGCAGGTGCATGTGGAGGGGTTCAAGACCCCAGCGTCGCTGGCCAGCAATGTGCTGATGTCCACGAAGTTGGCGGACGAAGCGGTGGTGACACTCGATGGCAGCGACAAGCTCTCGCCCGCGCTGTTTCGTCGCAACACTGCTGGCAAGGTCCTGCTCAAGCCACGGTCGACTAGCCCGCTGGGTACGGCGGTGACCCCTCAGGCCTGGATGGCCTTCGTCACCACTGGCGCCACTTTGACCGCAGCGCAAGTGCCTGCCGACCCGAAGTACACGAGTGAACGATCGATCACGGCTGCTGGCCTGGAGTGGCGGGTGACCGGGGTGAACGTCAGCGGGTTGTTTGGTATTGCCCTGCACGTAAAAGGCTTCGAGCCGATAACGGTGGGTAACTGTGGGTTGTTGTCGTCCACGATGAAGGATGAAATGGGCCTTCGTGCCAGCTGGCGCGACGACCTGCCCCCGGGGTTGATGTCACCCGAGCACTCGACGGTTGTCCATGCGCCGAGCAGTCCGCTGGTCAAGCTTGGGGCGCAACTGCGGCTGGACTTTTTACCGGAGGGCGCGAGCTGCATCCTCAAGGAAAGGCCGGCAAGAGGCGAGTGGGTGAAGATGTCCGATACCGGACGTGTGAAGTGGCTCCTGACCGGCTCGGTCATGGACATCGGCTGGGTGCAGGGCCGTATCACCAGTACGCTGTTCCCCGGCGATACCTTGAAGTTGCCGCCTTTTTACGTGGGCTGGAATCCTGAAGAGGCTGGGCCTGCTCCGGAGGACAAGGCGCTGGCGCAACAGGGTGCCAATCAGGAGTGTCCGCTGTAAGCGTGCGGTGGTCGACGTAATCACATTCAGCGCCTGAAACCGCCGCGCAGGTCGAACTGCGCGGCGGTTTTTTCGTCTTCGGATACCGCGCGTGGTGATTGAAGTAAGAGAGGTGTGGACCCCACAGGCACGCCGGTATGTTCGAGAGCTACCCAGAGCATGAAAAGTCTCGAGACGAAGGCAAGGCAAGGCGAAAACAGCCGAGGAACGGTCGGAATCGCGCTGGACTTTAGGGGTTGTAAATGAGCATTCCGAGGCTGTTTTCAACGCGGCATCACCGAGTATCAGGGTTTTTGCTAAGCGCTGAGTTGCCAAAGACTATGTAAACAGTCCTGGGTCATCCACGCCGCTCAGGAAGACAAAGCACAGCACCCACCGTCTCGGCGTGCCGGAAGGCAGCTGAAGCGGTGGGTGCTGATTTATTCATGTGGCAATTGGTTTGAAGGCCAATTGCGTTTCAAGTGTCATGCCATGTTGATTTGATGTCGGGTCAAGGAATTTCTGGGACTGGGAAGGGCAGAGGGCCGATGAGAATATGCTTGGCGATTCGGTTGGGCGAGCCTTCCTTCGTCTTGAGATACACCGTTTCATTAGGTGCAACAGGGCCGTTGCCGTTATATATCTGCGCGGCGGTGAATGCAGCAGGAACTAGTGCCTCGGGTATTTTGAGAAGTAGGCTGCAGTCATCTATGAGCGCACTTACGTACTCACCATTTCCGTAATGTAAGTTGATAATAATTTTCCCAGTGACTGCTATATGAGTTTCATCGCTGTTGGGTGCGTATGAGATTGAAATTTCCTTGACGAAAATATCTCCAAAGTTCATGAGTGGGTGGTAGGGGATGAGTTCTTCTTTCTTTGTGTCGCCGGCGTTTAGTGTGGATTTGTTCACGATAGGTTTCCAAATAGTGATGGGTCCAGTCTGCTGTGTAAGCAATCCGGAGTTGTCATTATTCTAACTATCGATAACTTTGGTAACTAGCAATATGGGCAGGTGTCGTGCGCCCGACAACTGAAAAACTCTATGTGATAAAGATGTGCGGCTGGAGTCAACGCTGAAGCGGAGGGGGCATAGCCTTCAATTCAAGGGTTGCCGGTGCAGCGGTGTAAGGTTCGCGCCATCCTGATATTAAGCAAAGCACAGCGCCCACAAGTTCGATATGCCGTGATGACCTTCGAATCTGTGGGCGCTGATTTATTTATGAGGGAGTAGCTGAATTAAAGGGCTGTCGGAAGCGTAAAGGGGAGCAGGCCGATGTAAATATCTGTGACCTTATCACTTGTTTGTCGAATGTATACTGTTTCATCTGGTGGGATAGGATTTCCATTGCATATTTGCGCAGCATTGAATGCGGCAGGCGCGAGGGCGTTGGGTACAGTTAATAGGTCGATGCATTCTTCGACTAGTGCACTTTCGGTGAGATCGATGATACGGGTGATTTTTTTGCCGGATACTATGATGGCGGTAGCGTCAGTGTCAGGCTTGTATGAGATTGAGATTGTTCTGGCGAATATATCGCCTACTTTCATGGGCGGTATGTAAGGTATGGTCTCTTCCGCTGTTGTGCTAAGATCGGTACGGGGCATGCTGTTATTCATGATATGATTTCCAAATAACTAATGGTGTTCCCAGAGTTTGCTTGGTAAGCTGGTGTGGGAAAGTCATTGTTTGGTTTTCAGGGTGATTTAATAACTAGCAAGATGTACAGGTGTTGTGCTTTAACTTAAGGTGTATAGCTGGTGGGGTTAAAGCTGGAACAGAGACAGCATGGCTCCCAAATCAAAGGGTTGTCAGTGCGATTGAGTGGGCTATGCGCCGTCTTTATAACTAAAACAAGGCGGCTAACTTTTGTGTGCTGTATTCACCTCGCTCACCGTGCTACCGCCTGATTAGGCCTGTAAAACAAAAAATGCGTAGTTTCGGCCGTCTTGCGATAGGCCTTGGCCCACGCCGGCCGCACCGTGCGGTCATGGAAATACAGCGCGCCGCCCGTGGGGTCCTTCAACTGCTGGTTGAGGGCCTTGCGGGCGATTTCTTTGGCCACGGCGTAGCGCTGCTCTTCCTCGACCTGATCAGGTCGCCCATCGCACCACCAGGAAAACTGGCAGGCCTTGGTTTCCACCCCTTGCTTGACCACCCCACAAATCGTGTCGGGGAAGCCTTCGTGGCCCAGGCGGTTGAGCACCACACTGGCCACGGCGCTCATGTCCTGGGCGTTGGCGCCTTTCGATTCCCAATAGATGGTGCGCGCAAGGCAGGTGATGCTGTCGTCCAACGGCGCCTGGCCGGCGGGGTCGACCGCTTTCACTTCACCGGGCGTGAGGGTTTCTTTCTTCTTGGGCGGTGGCGCGTCTTCGACCACTTTCTCTTCCAGCACTTGCGCCTTGTCCTCGGCCACGGCGGCCTTGGGGCTGTCGGCTGCGTGCAGCGGGCCTGCGAGCAGGGCCAGGGTCAGGCCGAACACCAGCGACGAGGTGCGCATGGTCGAGTTTTCCGCGAGGTGAGGTGAATCACAGTCTAGCCAAGCGGATTCAACTCAGCGCCAAGCTCAGCACCAGTGGCAGGGTGACGGCGGCAGCGACAGTCTGCAAGGCGATGATCGTGGCCATCAGCGGTGCGTTGCCGCCCATCTGCCGGGCCATCACATAGGATGACGACGCGGTCGGCAGGGCCTGGAACAGCACGGCCACCACCGCCGCCTGACCGCCCAGGCCCAACAGTCGGCACAGTCCCCAGGTGGTCAGAGGCATCACCAGGAACTTGAACGCCGAGGCCGCCACCAAGGGCCTCACCTGGTGGCCCAGGCGAGCGCCGCCCAGCGCTGCGCCCACGCACAGCAACCCCAGCGGCAGGGCTGCCTGGCCCAAGGCCTTGACCGTGGGCTCGAGCCCTGGCGGCAGGCCCAGCCCCGTCACCCGCAGCAGCAGGCCCCCGGCGCAGCCGACGATCAACGGGTTGGCGAAGATCGCCCGCAGCACCGTGATTGGCGAGCTGTGCCGGGCGCTGAAACGGGCGAACACCAGCACACACAGCAGGTTCACCAACGGCACGATGGCAGCGTTGGCCACCGCCGCCAGGGCGATGCCGGCACTGCCGTAAAGACCTGCGGCGAGGGTGGCGCCGATGTAGTTGTTGAAGCGCACGCCCCCTTGGAACACCGAGGTAAAGTCAGCGCCGTCGTGGTTGACCGCGCCCTGGTAGAGCACCAGCAGCAGCGCGCCGAGCACGGTCGAAAGCATCAGCACGCCGACCATGCCGAACACTGGCACGCCGTCCAGGTTGGCTGTGGCCAGGCCATGCAGAAACAAAGCGGGCAGCAGCACGTAGTAGCTCAGGCGCTCGGCACCGGGCCAGAACGCCTCGCCCAGAAACCCCCGCACACGCAGCACGGTGCCCAAGGCGATCAGCAAGATGATGGGGAGCAGGGTGGTCAGGAGCAGAGGGAGCATGGCGGCAGTCCGTGTCGGGTTCCGGCACAGACTAGCCGCGCCAGTCAGCATAAAAAAACGTTGTTTTCTGCAGTGACCCTTGAGGAAAACTGCACGGTCAGCGGTCACGTCTCGCGCAGTCACAGCCATGGCTACTCGATGGTCTTTGTCACCTGCTGTCTCTCCAACCCATCCAGCAGCGCCTCCACCAACGCCTTGCTGGCCTCCAATGCATGGTCATTGCCCAGCAACAGGTCATGGCAGGTGCCATCGGCCAAGGGCAAGGCTTTGAGATTGCTGGCGCAGGCGCCTTTAAGCAGGGTGCAGAGATGGACCAGGGCGTCTTCGAGTTCGACGCCAGCGCAGACGCTGAACAGGGGAGGATGGCTGTGTTCGCAGCTGCCGAACGCGGCGGGAGCCGTGGTGCTGCGGTGGGGTGGGTCCGGGATGGCTTTCGTCATTGTGTCGCTCCTTGATTCAATGGAGCCGCCACAATTCGCTACCAAACGAATGGTGACGGCTGTACGCAGGTTGGTAGACCGGGAATCAAGGAAACCGGCGCGCACGAGTGCGCCCTACGCACAGCCGCCATGACGCGAGACAGCCAGGCACTAAAAAGCGCCAGCTGAAACGCAGAGCGGGCGCTTGTGCGCCTTGATTGATCGCGGGCTACCAAACCCGGCTGCTGGATTGACAGCAGCGCGCACAGGTTACCGGCCCAGGTCAGGCGATTCAAGGCGCGATTCCGGCAGGGGGCCGCTGCGCGGCCCATCGCAGGCCTCCAACGCAGTCTTGAGCACGGCGCTCAGGTGCCGCCGCTGGCTCTTCTCATGCTCGAGCAACACCACCCGCCGCACCAGCTGCGGCTCGCCGAAGGGGAGGCGGATGGCCGGGGGCAGGCGTTCGAGGTCATCGTCGGCCATGGGGATGATCGCTACCCCAAGCCCCATCGCCGCCATGCGCGCAAGCGCCTCCTGGCTGTCCAGCTCCATCTGTTCGTGCACTTGCAAGTGCTGGCGGCGCAGCTCCTGTTCGATCTGCCGCCCGGCCCAGGCGCGCTTGTCAAAACGCAAGAAGGGCTGGCTGGCGAGCAGCTCGGGCAGGCTTTGGCCAGCAAGCTCGGGGCTGGCGATGGCCCAGAAGCGGTCTTCGAACAGCGGTGTGTGGTTCAGGCTCTGGGGGTAGGGTGGCACTGGCTCGGTGGTGATCGCCGCATCCAGTTCGCCGTCCTCCACGCGCCGGGCCAGCTCGGCTGACATGCCGGAAAAAACGCTGATGTGCAGCTGCGGGTGATGGGCCTTGATCCACACCAGCGCCTTGGGCAGGCGCCGGGCCAGGACTGTGTGGATCGCCCCGAGGCGCAGGCGCCCACGCAGGCTCGGGCCACTGGCCAAGGTATCGGCCAGCTCGTCATAGGCGGCCAGGATGCTTTCGGCGCGGGCCACCGCCAACTGCCCGGCCTCGGTCAGCATCACCTGACGCCGGCTGCGGTCGAACAGCGGGACCTGTAGTTCGTCCTCGAGGGTCTTGATGTGCAGGCTCACCGCCGAAGGCGTCAGGCTGAGCAGGTCGGCGGCGCGGGCGAAGGTGCCGTGGCGGGCGATGGTCACCAAGGTGCGCAGGGCTTTGAGGGACACGCGGGCGGCTCCGGGCTGGAATGAGCGCACGTTACAAGTTCGCAGCCGCGCACGGCAAGGGCCGGCTCAGCCTTGGCGCAACGCGGCCACCACCTGCTCGACACTAGCCTTGAGGCCACCGACGGTGTCGTCCGGGTCGCTGTCGAGCACCAGCAACCGGGCGCCTGCGGCCTTGATCGCCTCGGCCACCGGAGGGGCGGGCTGGCGGTGGTGCAGCACCAGGGCCACGTCCTGGGCCTTGAGGGTGTCGCCCAGGGCCTTGAGGTCGGCCTCGTGCCAGGTGTCCTCGCCCGGCAGCGGCAGGTCCACCACGTCCAGGTTCAGGCCGCTGGCCAGGTAACCCAGGCGGTCGGACAAACTCACCACGCTCAGGTTATCGACCTCGGCCAACTGCGTCTGGGCCTCGGCGGCCAGGGTCAGCAACTGACGCTTGAGGCTGGCGAGGTTGGCCTGGATCTTCGCTTTGTCCGCCGGCGACAGGCGCTCCAGGTCATTGGCCATCACGTCGGCCATGCGCCCGAGGTTGGTCGGGTTGAGCCATGGGTAGGCGGTGAAGGCGTCTTCACCTGTGACCGCGATGCCCGGCAGCGCACCATCGACCGGCCGCGCCGCATCGATCTCGACGATACGGATGTTGCTGCGCCGGGCCATGGGGTAGAGCGGATCGTCGCGCCAGATCGAGCGCACGCCGATCACTGCGTCCGCCTGTTGCGCCGCCTTGTGCAGGCTGGCGCCGCCCCGGCCGCTGAAGTACGACGGCTGGCGCGTGGCTGGCAAGTTGGCCGGTGCTGCGCGCTTGAGCTGCACCGACGTGCCGTCGAGCAGGGCCTGCGCCAGGTTGTGGGTGACGGGCAACGTGGTGAGCACCTCGGTGCCGTAGGAGAGCATAGGCGCGCCCGTCAGGGCGAGGGCCAGCGTCAGGTGCTTGAGGGAGAGGGTCATGCCGGGTTTCCTTGCAGGCGGGGGACGAGGGCGCGGGCCAGGGCGGCGAGGGCAAAGCACGCGCCGGCCACCAGGATGATCGCCGCGCCCGAGGGCACAGGCAGGTCGAAGACGATCGGCAGCAGGATGCCGAGCAGGGTGCTCAAGGTGGCGATGATCACCGACAGGAAGAAAAACCCCTTGAGCGACTGGCTGACCAGGCGGGCCGCCGCCGCCGGAATCACCAGCAGAGCGCCCACCAGGATCGCCCCGATCACCTTCACCGAGGCCACGGTAACCAGTGTCACCAGCACCACGAACAGGTAGTCCAGGGTCTTGACCGCCACCCCGCGCACCGCCGCCAGCTGCGGGTTGAAGCTGGCCAGCATGATGCGGTTGTACAGTGGCAGGGCCAGGGCCAGCACCAGGACCGCGACGATGCCCAGCACCACCAGGTCCTGGGCGCTGACGGTGAGCACCGAGCCGAACAACACGTTCTCCAGAATGTGTACGTTGATCTTGCCGGCCAGCATCAGCAGCAAGCTCGCGCCCAGCGCCAGGGACACCGAGAGGAACACGCCGATCAACGTGTCCGGCGAGAGCCCGGTGCGGTTGCGCAAGAAGTTGAGCAGCAGGCCAAACAGCAGGCAGTAGCCGAACAGGCTGCCGTAGGGCCCGGTGTAGGGCTCGCCAAGCAGGATGCCGATGGCCACGCCGGTGAGCGCCGCGTGGCCGACCGCCTCGGAGAAGAAAGCAAAGCGCTTGACCACCACCAAGGTGCCCAGCCCGCCCAGCACCGGGCCGATCATCAGGCCCGCGAGCAGGGCGTTGATCACGAACCCATAGGCCAGGGCCTCTGGCAGGTAGCCAGCGGTGGCCCAGGCCTGGACCAACTGGCGGAAGGCGTCAAAGCTCATCAGGCAAGGCTCCCGCTGCGAGGGTGAACGCTGAACAGGCCAAGCAGGCGCTGCGGTGTGAGGGCTTGGGCGGGTGGGGCGTCGAACAGCACCTGGCGGCTCAGACCGGTGACCCGGTCGGCCAGGCGCAGCACGGCTTCAAGGTCGTGCTCGATCCACAGCACCGTGGTACCAGCCTGGCGCCAGGCCGTGAGCAATTGCTCGAACACCTGGATACCGGCTTCGTCCAGGGCCGACATGGGTTCGTCGAGTACCAGCAACTGAGGTTCGGGGATCAGCCCTTGGGCCAGCAGCACGCGCTGGCGTTCGCCCCCGGAGAGGGCGCCCATGCGCCGGTTGCGTTTCTCGAGCATGCCGACCCGCGCCAGGGCCGCGTCGATGGCTGGCCGCACGCGACCGGCCAGGCCCAGAAAGGCCGGGCGCTGCTGGCACAGGGCGGCCATGAAATCGTCCACGGTCATCGGCAGGCCCCGGTCGAACTCCAGAGCCTGGGGCACATAGCCGATCACTTCGCGCTCGGTCGGCCAGTGCAGGGTCAGCTGGCCCTGGTGCGGCATCTGCCCAAGCAATGTCTTGATCAACGAACTCTTGCCGCCGCCATTGGGGCCGACGATGGCGTGCACGCTGCCGGCGGCGACGCTGAAGGCCACGTTTTCGAGAATGCGCGTGCGCCCCAGGGTCAGGTCGATGCCGGCGAACTCGATGCGCGGCCCGCAGGCGGCGCCGAGGTGGGCGGCTGCGGTCATGTGCGGGTCTCCTGGATGGCGCGTACCACGGTGTCCAGGTTGCGCTTCATCTCCACCTCGTACTTGTCCTGGGTGTACTCGCCGTAGGAGATGTGGGTCAGCGGGTAGATGCGCACGCCCGCTTCGCGCTGGATGGTGTCGACATAGGCTGATGGGAAGTCCATCTCCGAGAAGATCACCTGCACATCCAGGGCCTTGAGCTGGTCGATGGTTTTCTTGAGCTGCGCCGGGCTCGGCTCGATGCCATGGGCCGGCTCGACCACGGCGGTGACTTCCAGACCGAAGTCGCGCACCAGGTAGTCGTAGGCGGCGTGGATGGTGGCCACGCGCAAGGTGGCGTCCGGTGCCTGGGTGACCTGGGCCAGGGCCTCGGCGCGCAGCGTGCGCAGGCGCTTGGCGTAGGCGCGGGCGTTCTGGGTGTAGGCCTTGGCGTTGTCCGGATCGAGCTTGCCCAGCTCGCGGGCGATGTTGTTGACCTGGGCGATGGTCGCGCTGATCGACAGGAAGGTGTGCGGGTTGACCACCTTGCCCGCGCCCCGGGCGGCGATGCCGGTGGCGGCCAGCAGCGGCACGCTGGCGTTGGACTCGATGGTCTTGATGTCGGGCTTTTCGCTGGCGGCGATCATGCGGTCGGCAAAGTCATCGTGGCCCACACCGTTGAGCACGATCACATCCAGGGTGCCGATGCGCTTGATGTCTTCGGCCCGCGGCTCGTAGGCATGGGGGTTGAAGCCTGCCGGAATCAGCGGCACCACCTCGGCCTTGTCGCCGACGATATTGGTCACATAGCTGTAGTAGGGGTGCAGGGTGATGCCGATGCGTAGGGGCTTGCCGTTGTCGGCCTGGGCCAGGGCCGGCAAGGCACAGGCCAACAGCAGGGTGAGGACGAAGCGGAGCATGGGGGAATCCTTCGGTTCAGTGGCGGTGTTGGCGGGTGACCCCGGCGTCGTAGTGGCTGACCACCTGTTGCCAGCCGGCGGCGATCAACGCGGCCTGGCCCAGGTCGTCCGGGGCCAGGACGCTGCGGTCGCGGCGCAGCCAGACTTCCGGCTGCTGCTCGCCGTAGTCGTTTGCAGGCAGGATCAGCAGCAAGCTGCCCGCCACCTGGGCGTCCTCGCTGCGGCCCAGATAGGCGCCGCTGGGCAGCCGCTGCCAGTGGTGAGCGCCGCGGCGCTGGCTGCTGGCGTCGGTCACGAAGGGCGGCAGGCCTTCCTCGGCCAGGGCCGCCACGTCCGGGGGCTGGCCGCTTTCCTCGCGCAGCAGCGCAATCTCCTCGACCGCTACCCACAGGTCGGTGTACAGGCCTTGCTCGGCGGCGGTGAGGTCGCGGCGGGCATCGATCTGGTGGGCCGCGATGGCCACTTCGTCTTCGCGCTCACCGCGCAGCAGCACCACCGTGGTGGCGAGGGTGATGATCAGCAGGGCGGCGAGCAGCACGTACAAGGTCTCGTGCCCGGCGCCGGCCGGGCGTACCACCTGGGCCCGGCTCATGGCGCGCCTATGTCGGCATGGTCGACTTCCACCACATGGCCGGGACCTGCGTCGAACAGCACGTAGAACTCACCCTCGGGGCGCTTGAAGGTCAGGGTGGAGTCTTCGCCGAGCTTGCTGGCCAGCAGCACCTGTTCGTCATAGCCGATCACGTCCAGGGTCACCCCCGGTGCGCCGCTGCCGTCGGAGAACCCGCCTTTGCAGGTGATCTGGTCGGCGGATTCGGTGCATTCGCACATGGGGTTATGGGCCCGCGCAGGCAGCGCGACGCCCAGCAGCAGGGGCAGGGCGAGGGCGCCCATCCAGTGTTTCATTGCTTGCCTCCTTGTTTCTCAAGCCACGCCACGGTGGCCGGCGATGCCTTGGCCAGGGGGATCGAGGCCTGGTGCATCTGCCCGTCCCAGCCTTCGAAGGTGAGCCACAGCTCGGCGTCGGGCCGGGTCTTTTGCGGGATGTTGACCTCGCCGGTCATGCGGTAGGGCGTGCCGACGAACAGCGCACCGGCTGCCCGCAGGCTGCGCGGTTTGCCCACGCGCAGGTACACCGCCTTGACGTCGCTGCACTGCTCGCACAGGGCGATCTTGAACTGCTTGAAGTAGCCCGCCGGGCCGTCGGAGCGCGGCGCCTCGTCGAAGCGCTCGGCCAGGCGCACGCTCCACGGGCCGGCGTTCAGTTCGCCCAGTTCACGTTCGCCCAGACCGATTTCGCCACGGTCCATCGAGGCTTCATGCAAGTACTTGGGCATCAGTCCGAGGGGGATCAGCACCAGCAGGATGTTCAGGTGGAATCGCCACTTCAGCCAGAAACGTTTGACCGGCGACTGGGGTGGGGTGTGCTTGCTCATAGGCTGACCTGCGAAGGGGTTGCGGCGCGTGCCCGGGGCTGGCGCTTGAGCGCAGCGGCGGTGGCCTGGGCGGTGCGCTTGGTCCAGATCAACAGGCCGCTGAGCACCATCAAGGTCAGGACCAGGCCGAAGAAGGCCCAGATCAGCTTGACCCAGATCCCGCCGAAATCACCGGTGTGCAGCGGGCGCATGGACTCGGTGACGAACTCCAGGGTCGAGCGGTCCGCGACCATGAACGAGGCCTCGACCTTGCTGTTGTAGGGGTTGACGTTGACCGTCTCGAACATCAGTGGGTACCAGCCGCGCCCGCCCATGTAGTAATGGCTGTAGGCATTGCCCGGCAGGGTGATGAAGGTCACCTCGAAGCCTGGGAAGCGCTCGGTGGCGGCGCGCTCGGCCTTGTCCAGGCTGATCGGCGTGGGCGCCTGGCCATCGGCGGTGCGCGGCACGTCTTCGCGGGCGATGGCCGGCACAATCGGCTCGCTGGAAATCGTCACGTGGTTATCGGCCAGTGTCGCCTGGATCAGGAACCAAGTGCCGGTAATGGAAATGGTGGCGATGAACCAGATCGACCAGACCCCGCTCAGCCGGTGCAGGTCGCCCCAGAAGATCCGCGAGCCATGGCCCAGGCGTGGCAGCTTGAAAAAGCCTTTCCAGAAGCGCTTGTACACCACCAGCCCCGTGACCAGCGAGGCGAGCAGCGGCAGCCCCAGCAACGACACCAGGTACCAGCCCCAGCTGTAGCCGTTGGTGAAGGGCACCAGCCACCAGCCGTGCAGGGCCCGGGTGAAGGCCTCGAAATCGAAGGTCGGGCTCTTGCCCTGGATCGCCCCGGTGTAGGGGTTCACGTACAGGATCGGCGACGTGCCGTCGGGGTAGGTGACGCTGGCGGTGAGGGCAAAGTGCGCCTCACCCGGCTTGCTGATGTAGTTCACCGCGATGGCCGGGTCGGCCTGGTGGATCGCGTCGAGCACCTGCTGGTAGCTGAGCGGCTTGGCGTCATCGTGGGGCTTGCTGGCACGCACGTCTGGGTTGGCCAGCCAGACGATCTCCTGGCTGATCACGGCCAGGGTGCCGGTCACGCAGACGATCAACACGAAGAACCAGATGGGCAACGCCAGCCAGCTGTGCACCAGGAACCAGGTTTTGGAGCGGGACTTTTTCGACATGAGTACCGGTCTTGTTGGGCAAATGAGCCACGACATCGCGCAACGGCCCAGAAGGGCTTTTCGCGACTGAATCGCATTCGTTTCTATATGTGACGAATGAGCGCCAAAAACCTGCGGGGCAAAATGCAAAAAAATATTTCAAAGCCTCTGGGCCGCGGCATTGCGCCGAGCCTAAATCCGCCGAATTGAGTTTCGTTCCTAACTGCATGCGAGTGCCCTGGCACTACGAATGAACTTTTAGGAAGACGCCCAGCATGAAACCTGAAGACGCCGAGAAGCTTGCCCGTCGCTTTATCGCCCTGCCGTTGGACAAGCGGCGCCTGTTTCTTCAGGCCTTGGCGCGAGAAGGGGTGGAGTTCTCGCTGTTGCCCATTCCTGCGCAGGTCGAGGGCATCGCCTGCGCGCAGCCGTCCTACGCCCAGCAGCGCATGGGGCTGTTGTGGCTGCTCGACCCAGAGGGCGCAGCCTACAACCTGCCCGGAGCGGTGCGCCTACAGGGCGTGCTGGACCTGGACGCGCTGAGCGCGGCCTTCGAGGCGCTGGTGGCGCGGCATGAGCCGCTGCGCACGCTGTTCCGCCTGGAGGAGGGCATCTGGTATCCCCGCGTGCAGGCGCCTGGGCCGCTGGCGCTGGAGCGCCACGACCTCGCAGGTTGTGCCAAGCGCGAGCAGCGCTTGCAGGACATCGCCCAGCAGCAGGCGGGCCTGCCGTTCGATCTGCAGGAGGGGCCGTTGCTGCGGGTATGCCTGGTGCGCCTGGCCGAGGACGAGCACGTGCTGTTGCTCACCTTGCACCACATCGTCGCCGATGGCTGGTCGATGAATGTGCTGATCGACGAATTCAGCCGCCTGTACGCCCAGTGCGTGGCGGGCCAGGCACCCCAGTTGCCGCCGCTGCCGATCCAGTACGCCGACTACGCCCTGTGGCAGCGAAGCTGGCTGGAGGCGGGCGAGTTGCAGCGCCAGCTCGACTATTGGACGGCCCAGCTGGGCGATGAGCAGCCGGTGCTGGAATTGCCGACCGATTTTCCCCGGCCAGCCGCGCCGAGCTATCGCGGCGTGCGCCTGGAGTTCGCCATCGACCCTGCGTTGGCCATGGGCCTGCGCACACTGGCCCAGCAGCAAGGCGTGACCTTGTTCATGGTGCTGCTCGCCTCGTTCCAGGCCCTGTTGCACCGCTACACCGGCCAGCAGGACATCCGTGTCGGCGTGCCGGTCGCCGGGCGCGGCAAGGCCGAGACCGAAGGGTTGATCGGTTTGTTCGTCAACACCCAGGTGCTGCGCGCCCAGCCGCGGGGGGATCAGCCGTTCAGCGCGCTGCTGGCCGAGGTCCGTACGGCAGTGTTGGGCGCCCAGGCGCACCAGGAGCTGCCGTTCGAGCGCCTGGTCAACGCCCTTGAGCCTTCGCGCGATGCCGCCCATTCGCCTCTGTTCCAGGTGCTCTACAACCATCAGCCGGTGGTCGCCGACCTCGAGCAGTTGCACATCGCCGACGGGCTCAAGGCCTCGCGCCTGGAGCTGGGTGGGCGCACCACCCAGTTCGACCTGGCCCTGGACACGCTGGAAAAGTCTGGCGCCCTGCACGCAGCCTTGACCTACGCCTGCGACCTGTTCGAGCAGGCCAGCATCGAGCGCCTGCGTGAGCACTGGCTGACCCTGCTGCAGGGCATCGTCGAGGCGCCAGATGCGCGCCTGGGCGACCTGCCGCTGCTGGGGCGTGCCGAGCGCGAGCGTCTGCTGCACGGCTGGAACGCCACCGCCGAGCACTACGAAGGCGGCCCCTGTGTGCAGCGCCTGATCGAGGCGCAGGCCCTGCGCACGCCGGATGCCCCGGCCCTGGTGTTCGGCAGCACGCAGTTGAGCTATGCCGAACTGAACGGCTGGGCCAACCGCCTGGCCCATCGCCTGATCGAGGCTGGCGTCGGCCCTGACGTGCTGGTGGGCATCGCCGTGGCGCGTTCGCTGGAGATGGTGGTTGGTCTGCTGGCGATCCTCAAGGCCGGTGGCGCCTACGTGCCGCTGGATCCGGACTACCCGGCCGAACGCCTGGCCTACATGCTCGAAGACAGTGGCGTGAACCTGCTGTTGACCCAGACCGCGCTGCGGACACGCCTGCCGCTGAGCGCCGACCTGCGCATCCTGTGCCTGGACGATGCCGCCGCCGACTGTGCCGGGTATCCGCACAACGATCCCGCCTGCCGAGCCAGTGGCCACAACTTGGCCTATGTGATCTACACCTCCGGCTCCACCGGGCGCCCCAAAGGCGCTGGCAATAGCCATCAGGCGTTGTTCAACCGCCTGGCCTGGATGCAACAGGCCTATGGGCTGGAGGCGTGCGACAGCGTGTTGCAGAAAACGCCATTCAGCTTCGATGTGTCGGTGTGGGAGTTCTTCTGGCCACTGATGGTCGGTGCGCGCCTGGTGGTGGCCCAGCCCGGTGCCCATCGCGACCCGGCGCAACTGATCCAGGTCATCACCGAGCAGGGCATCAGCACCTTGCACTTCGTGCCCTCGATGCTCCAGGCCTTCATCCATGAGCCGGGCGTCCAGGCCTGCACCAGCCTGCGACGCATTGTCTGTAGCGGCGAGGCCCTGCCGGCCGAAGCCCAGGCCCAGGTGTTCGCCCGTTTGCCCGGGGCGGGCCTGTACAACCTCTACGGCCCGACCGAAGCCGCCATCGACGTGACCCACTGGACCTGTGTCGAGGATGGCCGTCACAGCGTGCCGATCGGCAGGCCCATCGCCAACCTGCGCACCCACATCCTCGATGCCGAACTCAACCCGGTGCCGGTTGGCGTTGCCGGTGAGCTGTACCTGGGCGGCGTGGGCCTGGCGCGTGGCTACCACCGTCGCCCGGCGCTGACCGCCGAGCGCTTCGTGGCCGACCCGTTCGGCGCCGGTGAGCGCCTGTACCGCACCGGCGATCTGGCGCGTTACCGCGAGGATGGCGTGATCGACTACCTGGGGCGCCTGGATCATCAGGTGAAGATCCGTGGCCTGCGCATCGAGCTGGGCGAGATCGAGGCCGGCCTGATGGCCCACCCGGCGGTCAAGGAAGCGGTGGTGCTGGCCCAGGACAACAAGCTGTTGGTCGCCTACCTGGTGCCGTCGGCGCCGGTGGCCGACAGCGCCGCGCTCCAGGCGCAGCTGCGGGCCCACCTGCAACTGAGCCTGCCGGTGTTCATGGTGCCGGAGTGCTTCATGCTCCTGGAGCGTCTGCCGGTCACTGCCAACGGCAAGCTCGACCGCAAGGCCTTGCCCCGCGCCGGAGCGGCGCGCCAGCAGCACGAGGCGCCGCACAGCCAACGTCAGCGCGCCCTGGCGCAGATCTGGCAGCCGTTGCTGGGCGTCGAGGCGGTCGGGCTGGACGATAACTTCTTCGCCCTGGGCGGCGATTCGATCATCGCCATCCAGGTGGTCAGCCGCGCCCGCCAGGCCGGCCTGCGCCTGAGCCCCGCCGATGTGTTCAAGCACCAGACCCTGCGCGAGCTGGCCGAAGCCGTGGAGCAGGCGCCGCTGGTGCAGATCGAGCAAGGGCCGCTGCAGGGCGAGGTGGCGTTGACGCCCATCCAGCATTGGTTCTTCGAGCAGACGGTTCCGGCGCGCGAGCATTGGAACCAGGGCCTGCTGCTGACCCCGCGCGAGCCGCTGCAGCCCGAGCGCCTGGAGGCGGCCCTGGTGCGCCTGGTCCAGCAACACGACGCCCTGCGCTTGCGCTATCGCCAGACACCGACCGGCTGGCAGCAAACCCACGCCGAAGCTGCGCCGGTACAGCTGTGGCACCGTCGGGCAGCCTCGGCCCAGGCCTTGCGTGCCCTGTGCGACCAGGCCCAGGCCAGCCTGGACCTCGCCGACGGCCCACTGCTGCGTGTGCTCCTGGCGCAGATGGCCGACGGCAGCCAACGTTTGTTGCTGGTGGCCCATCACCTGGTGGTGGATGGGGTGTCCTGGCGCGTGCTGCTGGAGGACCTGCAACAGGCCTACCGCCAGCAGCCCTTGCCGGCCAAGACCAGCGGCTACCAGCACTGGGCTGCGCGTCTGGGCGACTACCTGCCCCGGGCCCGTCAGCAATTGCCGTTCTGGCTGGCGCAGCGCGCCAGCGCGCCACTGCCGCACGACAACCCGAATGGGCGCAGGGTCAACGCCAGCGCGGCCGTGCTGACCTGGCGCCTGAGCGCCGAGCGCACCCGTCAATTGCTGAAGCACGCAGGCCAGGCCTATCGCACCCAGGTCAACGACCTGCTGTTGACCGCCCTGGCCCAGGCCGTGGCCGACTGGAGCGCTCAGGCGGACTGCCTGGTGCTGCTCGAAGGCCATGGCCGCGAGGCGCTGTTCGACGACATCGATCTGAGCCGCACCGTGGGCTGGTTCACCAGCCTGTTCCCGGTGCGCCTGAAGGCTGCGCCAACACCGGGCGAGGCGATCAAGGCGGTCAAGGAGCAGTTGCGCGCGGTGCCGGACAAGGGCATCGGCTATGGCGTGCTGCGCTACCTGGATGCCGAGGCCGGCGCACAGCTGGCCGCCCAGGCGCAGGCGGGCATCCTGTTCAACTACCTGGGCCAGTTCGATCAGCAGTTCGGTGACGACGCCCTGTTCGCCCCGGCCATCGAAGGCAGCGGTCAGGCCCAGGATCCTCAGGCGCCGCTGGCCAGCGCCTTGAGCCTGGAAGGGCAGGTGTACCAGGGCCAGCTGGTGCTGGAGTGGCGCTACTGTCGCGAAAGTTTCGCCACCGCCACCCTCGAGCGTCTGGCCGAGGGCTTCGGCCAGGCCCTCGAGGCGTTGCTTGACCATTGCCTGGCCCCCGGCACCCTCGGCGTGACGCCCTCGGACTTCCCTTTGGCGCGGCTGAGCCAGACGCAACTCGATGGCCTGGCCCTGGACTGGGCCCACGTCGAGGATGTGCTGCCGCTTTCGCCCTTGCAGCAGGGCATGCTGTTCCACAGCCTCTACGCGCCCGAGGCCGGCGCCTACATCAACCAGTTGCAGGTGTGCATCGACGGCCTGGACGTGGCGCGCTTCGCCGCCAGCTGGCAGGCCGTGCTCGCACGCCACGACGTGCTGCGAAGCCAGTATCACTGGGAGGCCCTGGCACAGCCGGTGCAGTCGATCACCCGCGAGGTGGCACTGCCACTGCAGGTGCTGCCGGGCGAAGGCGCGGATATCCAGCGCATTGCCGATCAGGAGCGCACCCGCGCCTTCGCCCTGGACCGCGCACCCTTGCTGCGCCTGGTGCTGGTGCACCTGGGCGGCGAGCGCTACCAGTTGATCTACACCAGCCACCACATCCTCATGGACGGCTGGAGCAACGCCCAACTGCTGGGCGAGGTGTTGCAACGCTATGCAGGCGGCCAACCGCCGGTGAGTGCGGGCAAGTACGCCGATTACCTGGCCTGGCTGCAACGGCGCGACCCGGGCTTGGACGAGGCCTTCTGGCGCGGCCAGCTTCAGGGGCTCGAAGCACCGACCCTGCTGGGCGAAGCACTGCCCCGCGAGGCGGGCGAGGCGGGTTTCGGCGAGTTGGTCCACGGCCTGAACGAAGCCTTCAGCAAACGCCTGGCGGCGTTCGCCCGGGCCCAACAGGTGACCGTCAGCGTGGTGTTCCAGGCGGCCTGGGCGTTGCTGCTGCAGCGCTACTGCAATCAGCCATCGGTCGCCTTCGGCGCCACCGTGGCCGGGCGCCCGGCGCAGTTGCCGGGCATCGAGCAGCAGGTCGGGCTGTTCATCAACACCTTGCCGGTGATCTGCGCGCCGCGTGCGACCCAGCGCGTGACTGCCTGGCTGGGCGAAGTGCAGGCGCTTAACCTGCAACTTCGCGAGCACGAGCACACTTCGCTGGTGGACATCCAGCGCTGGGCCGGCCAGCAGGGGGCCTTGTTCGACAGCCTGCTGGTGTTCGAGAACTTCCCGGTGGCCGAGGCGCTGCGCCAAGGGGCACCGGGCGGCTTGCGGTTCTCGCAGGTCAGTAACGTCGAGCAGACCAGCTACCCACTGACCCTGGGCATCGAGCAGCACCAGGGCCTGGTACTGACCTTCAGCCACGACCGCAGCCGCATCGGCAGTGCGCAGATAGCGCAGCTGCGCGATGCCCTGGTGCACCTGCTTGCACAGTTCGTGGCCGCGCCTGAACAGCCGCTGGCCAGCCTGGGCCTGCTCGATGCCGCGCGCCAGGGCGAGCGCCTGGCCCAGGGCGGGCAGCCGCGGCTCACGCTGGACAGCCCGTTGTTGGCGCACCAGCGCTTCGAATGCCAGGCAGCGCTCACTCCACAGGCGCTGGCCCTGATCGCCGGCGAGCAGCGCTGGACCTACGCCCAGCTCAATGCCCAGGCCAACCGCCTGGCCCATCGCCTGCGCGCATGCGGCGTGGGCCCTGGCCAGCGCGTGGGGCTGTCGGTGCGACGCGGGCCGATGATGATCGCCAGCCTCTTGGCGGTGCTCAAGGCGGGCGCCGCCTATGTGCCGCTGGACCCCGACTACCCGGCCGAACGCCTGACCTACATGATCGAGGACAGCGCCCTGAGCCTGTTGCTCATGCAACCTGGTTTGCTCAAGGCGCCGGCCGGGCTGCCTTGCCTGCTGCTGGAGGCGGGCGAAGGCTGGCTGGACGACTACAGCCCTGAAAACCCGGTCAACCTGGCCGGCGCCCAGGATCTGGCCTACCTGATCTACACCTCCGGCTCCACCGGCCAGCCCAAGGGGGTGTCGATTGCCCATGCGGCGCTGCGTGAGTTCTGTGTGATCGCCGCCGACTATTCGCAACTGGTCCCCGAAGACCGGGTGCTGCAGTTCGCCACCTTCAGCTTCGACGGCTTCGTCGAGCAGTGCTACCCGCCGCTGTGCGTGGGCGCCTGCCTGGTGCTGCGCGGCGATGAGTTGTGGGACACCACGACCCTGTACGAGCAGATCATCGCCCAGGGCATCACCCTGGCCGACCTGCCGGCGGCGTACTGGTTCCTGCTGGCCCAGGAGTGGGCCGCCAGCGCGCCGCGCGATGCCGGGCGCCTGCGCCAGGTGCATGTGGGGGGCGAGGCGATGTCCGCCGAGGGGCTTAAGCTGTGGCACGCGGCCGGGCTGGGGCATGTGCGGCTGGTCAACACCTACGGCCCCACCGAGGCCACGGTGGTGTCGAGCACGCACCTCTGCACCCTGGCCGACAGCGCGGGCGCCATACCGATCGGCCGCGCGTTGCCGGGGCGGGCGCTGCACATCCTGGACGGCCACGGCAACCTGGCCCCGGCAGGCCTGGCGGGCGAGCTGTGCATCGGCGCAGGCGCGGGCCTTGCCCGTGACTACCATGGCCGTGCGGCGCTGACCGCCGAGCGCTTCGTGCCCGACCCGTTCGCCCGCGCGGCGGGCCAGCGCCTGTACCGCAGCGGCGACCTGGCGCGGGTGCGCGCCGATGGCGTGGTCGAGTACATCGGCCGGGCCGACCATCAGGTGAAGATCCGTGGTTTCCGGGTCGAGCTGGGCGAGTTGGAAGCGCACCTGCAAGCCTTGCCGATGATCCGCGAAGCAGCGGTGCTGGTGCACGAGGGCGTAACCGGCAAGCAACTGATCGGCTACGCCGTGCCCACCGCGCCTGCGCACACCAGCGCCGAACTGACCCGCGCCGTGCGCCAGGCGCTCAAGGCCCGCCTGCCGGACTACCTGTTGCCGGCCCAGGTGGTGGCGCTGGCGGCGCTGCCGCTCAACCGCAACGGCAAGCTCGACCGCAAGGCCTTGCCCGCGCCCGAGGCCCTGGCGCTGGAGGGGGGCGAGCCGCTGCGCGAAGGCCTGGAGCAGCAGCTTGGGCAGATCTGGCAGCAGGTGCTGGGCCTCGATGGCCTGGGCCGCGAGGACAACTTCTTCGACCTGGGCGGCCACTCCCTGCTGGCCACCCAGATCGTCTCCCAGGTGCGCCGGCAACTGGGGCGCGCAGTGAGCCTGCGGGCGCTGTTCGAGCATCCGCGGCTGTGCGATTTTGCCGAGCAGGTGCACGCCAGTGTCGATCAGGCCGTGCTTGCCCGCCCGGCCATGGCGCGTGACGCAGGGCAGGGCGAGCAGCCATTGTCGTTCGCTCAGCAGCGCCTGTGGTTCCTCTGGAGCCTGGAGCCCCACAGCTCGATGTACAACATGCCCGGCGCCCTGCGCCTGCGCGGCCCGCTGGATCCGGACGCCCTGCGCCGTACCTTCGAAGCCTTGCTGGCGCGCCATGAAGTGCTGCGCAGCACCTACCACGAGGCGCGCGGAAGTACCTGGCAACAGGTGCGTGACGACCTGCCGCTGGCGCTGCGTTACCGCGACCTGCGTGGCCTGGCCGATGTCGAGGCCAGTGCCCAGGCGCTGGCCCGCGAGGAAGTCGCGCAGCCGTTCGATCTGACCAACGGCCCACTGCTGCGTGTGCAGGTGCTGCAACTGGCCGATCAGGACCATGTGTTGCTCATGACCTTGCACCACATCGTCGCCGACGACGGCTCGTTCCGTGTGCTGATCGACGAGTTCGTCAGCCTCTACAGCGCGTTCGTGGCAGGCGAGCAGCCGACCCTGCCAGGGCTGAACCTGCAATACGCCGACTTCGCCCGCTGGCAGCGCCAGTGGCTGGAGCAGGGTGGCGAACTGCAACGCCAACTCACCTGGTGGCAGGCCCATCTGGGCGAGCATCACCCGGTGCTGGAGCTGCCGCCGGACCCGACTGCCGAACCCGGCGAAGCCGGGCAGGGCGCGACCTGCCACTTCACCTTCGACCGCGCCCAGAGCGCGGCCTTGCGTCGGTTCGCACGGCAACGCCAGCAGTCGCTGTTCAGCGTGCTGCTGGCCGCGTTCAACGTGGTGCTACAACAGCGCACCGGGCAGGCTCGCCTGCGCATCGGCACCGACATCGCCAACCGCAACCATGCTGAGCTTGAGCGCATGGTCGGCTTTTTCGTCAACCAGCTGGTGCTGCAGGTGGAGCTTGTGCCGGCGATGACTGCCGATCAGCTGCTTGCCCTGTGCAGCCGAACGCTGATCGAGGCATCCGAGCACCAAGACCTGCCGTTCGAGCGCCTGGTCGAGGCCCTGCGCCTGCCCCGGCGCAACGGCCGCTCGCCGCTGTTCTCGATCAAGCTGATCCACCAGGAAGGCGTGGGGCGCCTGCCGTCGATGGGGGCGCTGCAGGTCAGTGACTTCCCGTCCGGGCGCCAGGCGGCCGAGCTGGACCTGGTGGCGGCGTTCTACAACGACGCCGAGCACCTGCACCTGAGCTTCGAGTATCCGGCCGGGCGTTTCGCTCCGGCCACGCTGGAGGCGATGTTCGAGCAGGTCCGGGCGGTGCTCGCGGCGCTGGTCGAGGGCGCTGCCACCCTGGGCGAGCTGTCGGGCCGGGCCGAGCAGGTCTGGCGTGAGCACCAGCAGCGCCAGAGCAGCGAACGCGCCGCCCGCCTCAAAGGGCTGCACCCGATCCGCAGGCGTCGCTCCAGCGCCGTCGAATGACCTGATTGTTCAACGACTTTTGCGGCGGCTCGCGACGAGCCGCCATGGCCCAGTTCCAGGAGGCGTCATGTCCGTCACTTCATTGTCCTCTCGCCCCATGCGGGGTGCGCGCAAGCGTATTTCCAGCGACACGTCCAGCCTGGTCAGCTTCCGCCCGTTGTTCGAGGCGGGCTTTCCGCTACTGTGTACGCCCACCGTGCCAGGGGTTGATCTGGTCGCCTGGGCGGCGCAGAACCGCACGCTGATCCAGCAGCAATTGCACCAGGGGGCGGCGATTCTGTTCCGCGGCTTCGACGTGGCAGGTATCGATCAATTCAACCAGTGTATCGACGCGATTTCCGGCGGCGCCCTGCAGTACCTGTTCCGTGCCTCGCCACGCACCCAGATCACGGGCCAGTTCAACATCTACAGCTCCACCGACTACCCGGCCGGCGAGCGGATCTTCCCGCACAACGAGCACTCCTATTCGCCGGTGTTTCCGCTGCACCTGTACTTCTACTGCGACACCCCCTCCCAGACCGGTGGCCAGACGCCGCTGGGCGATACCCGGCTGATCCTCGATCGCGTCGATCCGCAGGTGCGCGAAGCCTTCGCCCGCAAGGGCATTCTCTATGTGCGCAACTATGGCGATGGCATGGGCCTGCCCTGGCAGACCGTGTTCCAGAGCGAGGTGCGCAGTGAGGTGGAAGCCTACTGCGCGCAGATCGGCGTAGAGGCCGAATGGAAGCCGGGCAACCGCCTGCGCACCCGTCAGCGCGGCCCGGCCATCGTCCGCCACCCGCAGACCGGCGAGCGCATCTGGTTCAACCACGCCACCTTCTTCAATGCCCTGACCCTGCCTGACAGCATCCGCGACAACCTGCTGCGCGAGTTCGGCCCGCTGGACTTGCCGCAGAACACGTTCTTTGGCGATGGCACGCCGATCGGCGATGACGTGGTGCGCCACCTGCAACAGATCTACCGCGACGTGATGGTCGAGTTCGACTGGCAGAAGGGCGACGTGGTGCTGCTGGACAACATCCTCACCGTGCATGCGCGCAACGCCTTCACGGGCCGTCGAAAAATTCTCACCGCCATGGCGATCGCGCAGAAAAGCGCCGATCTGGCCCACGATTAAGGAGCTCCACACATGACCCTCTCCCTCCAGCCAGGCCATGACGACGTAGGCGGTGAACTGTTCCAGGCCTCTGCCCAGCAGGCGCTGGCTTTGGCCAACCAGGGCGAGCACCCAGGGCACGCCTGGGTGGTGCTCAGCGTTGCACGCCTGCCCGATGCCGGCACGCTGTCCGCGCACCTGGCTACCCTGGGTGCGCGCCACGAAATACTGCGCACCCTTTACCGCCGCCTGCCGGGCATGGCCTGGCCGCTGCAGGCCGTGCAGGCGCAAGTGCCTGGCGCCGTACATGCCGAGGCCGACCGCGACCTGGACCAGGCGCTGGCCTGGGCCAGGGCCCAGGTGGGCGCAGCCGGTGCCTGCAGCGTGGCGGTGAGCGCCCTGGCCGGTGCCCAGCCACGGTTGCTGCTGCTGGGCAGTGCGGCCAGCCTCGACCGCGCCAGCCTGCTGATGGTGGCGGGCGAGTTGGCCGCCTTGTGTGAGGGCCGCGTGCTCGCCGACAACGACGAGGCGTTGCAGTACGTCGACTTCGCCGCCTGGCAGCAGGAACTGCGCGAAGATGAGCTGGGCCGCCAGGGCGCGGCGTTCTGGCAGGCGCTGGTGCACAGCCATCAGGTCAACCACCGCCTGGCCTTCGAAACCCCAGGCCACGCCAACGCTCGCCACCAGGCCAGGCGTGCCGATGGTGCCCTTGAGGCGCTGCTGGCGAGCGACGGCGGCCAGGCGCGGGTGCTGGCGCTGTGGGGCGCCTTCCTGGCCCGTATCAGCCAGCAGGACCGTTTGCTGATCGGCCTGCACGTGGAGGGCCGCAACGAGGACCTGGCCGACGCCTGCGGCGTGTTCGCCCGGGCCCTGCCGGTGGCCTTCGACCAACGCCAGGGCGCCAGCCTCGATGGGTTGACCGACGAGATGACGACCCGCCTCGAACAGTCGCGCTCCTGGCTGGATTGCCTGAACGAGTTCGAGTTGGGGCTGTGCCGCTACGGCGTCGTGCATCGCCCGAGTGCTGCGGCGCAAGGCGTGCTGGCGCTGGAAGCCGAAGGGGCGGTCGAGCGCCTGCGCCTGGTGCTGGGCGAAGGCCAGGTGTGCTTGGATGCCGATGCCGGCGCCTTCAGCGTCGAAGCCTTGCAGACGCTGCTGGGGCAGTTCCTGCATTTTGCCGGGCAGGCCCTGGCCGCGCCGGCGCAGGACCTGGCAGCGGCCAGCCTGCTCGATGAGGCCGGTCGCCAGCAGGTGCTGCAGGGCTTCAACCCCCAGGCCGCGTCCCTGCGTCAGGCGCGGTTGCTGCCATCGTTGTTCACTGAGCAGGCCGAACGCCAACCCCAGGCCATCGCCTTGAGCGTGGGCGGTGAGCGGCTGACCTATGGCGAGCTGGAGCGCCTGTCGAACCAGGTGGCCAACACCTTGCGCGCCCAGGGTATTGGCCCGGACCAGGTGGTGGCGGTGTATGGCCAGCGCAGCCGTGAGCTGGTGGTGGCGCTGCTGGGCATCCTCAAGGCCGGTGGCGCCTACTTGCCGCTGGACCCGAACTACCCGACCGAGCGCCTGGCCTTCATGCTCGCCGATGCCGGTGCCCAGCAGGTGTTGGCCTGCCTGCCACTGCTTGAGGCCTGGCAGCAGGACCTGCGCCTGACCGTCACCTCCCTGGCCGCCGAGGCGCCCGTGTGGTCGGCCAGCGAGCAGGCCCCGGCGCCACTGGGCGATGCCGACAACCTGGCCTACGTGATCTACACCTCCGGTTCCACCGGCAAGCCCAAGGGGGTCATGGTCAGCCACGCCAACGCCGTGGCCTCGACCTTGGCCCGTGGGCACTTCTACCGCGAAGCGCTGGGCAATTTCCTGATGTTGTCGTCGTTCTCCTTCGACAGCTCCGTGGCCGGTGTCTTCTGGGCGTTGAGCCAGGGCGCGACACTGACCCTGCCGGACGAGCACCGCTACAAGGATCCGCAACAGTTGGCCACGCTGATCGCCCGGGAGGGCGTGACCCATTACCTGACGCTGCCCTCGTTCCACGGGCAGATCCTCGAATACCTCGATGCACCCAGCCTGCGCTGCGTGATCGTTGCCGGCGAGGCCTGCACCCAGGAGCTTGCGCGGCGCCACGGCGAGCGCCTGGCAGGGGTTTCGCTGGTCAACGAGTACGGACCGAGCGAAGCCACCGTGTGGTCCACCGCCACCTATTTGGACCCGGCCGACGGCCATGGCATCGCCATCGGCAAGCCGGTCCAGGGGCTGCGGGTGCATGTGCTGGATACCCAGTTCGAGCCGGTCGCGCCGGGTGTCGAGGGCGAGCTGCACGTGGCCGGCGATGGCCTGTGCCGTGGCTACCTGGCGCGGCCGTCACTGACCGCCGAGCGCTTTTTGCCGGACCCGTTCGCCCAGCAACCGGGACAACGTCTGTACCGCACAGGCGATGTGGCGCGCTACCGGGTCGACGGCACCCTGGACTGCCTCGGACGCCTGGACCACCAGGTCAAGCTGCGCGGTTTTCGCATCGAGCTGGGCGAAATCGAAAGCGCCCTGCGCGCCGGGCGCGGCGTGGACGATGCCCTGGTGATCGCCCATGACACCGCGGCGGGTAAACAATTGCTGGCCTTCGTCGTTTCTACTCAGGAAGGTCACGAGCAACTGGGCCTGGACCTGCACAGCCACCTCTCCCAGGTGCTGCCCGAGCACATGCTGCCGGCGCGCATCCGGGTGCTGGAACGCTTCCCGCAGACCCCCAATGGCAAGCTCGACCGCAATGCCTTGCTGGCCCTGGACAGCCGACGCAGCCAGTACATCGCCCCGCGCACGAACCTTGAGCGCACCCTGGCCGGTATCTGGGCCGAGGCCCTGCAGGTGGACAAGGTCGGTGTGCAGGACAGCTTCTTCGAGCTCGGCGGCCATTCGCTGCTGGCCACCGCGATCCGTACCCGGATCCAGGAAGCCCTGGGCCTGACGATCCCGCTGCGGGTGTTCTTCGAGGGCGAGACCCTCGAGCGCCTGGCGCAGGAGATCGATGCATTGCGCGAGCAAGCCGGTAATCAGCAAAACACAGTGGACTCCCTGGAGGCGCTGTTCGACGAGGTTGAAGCTCTATGAATGCGGTACCGGACAGAATGCTGGCGCTGGCGCAACGGTTTGCAGGGATGTCGGCCGAAGCTCGGCAGGCCCTGCAAGGCAAGATGCGCGAGCAGGGCCTGACCCTGGAAGCCCTGCCGATCCCGCCGCGTGCGGCGGGCCTGCAGGTGGTGCCGGCGTCCTACGCCCAGCAGCGGCTGTGGTTCATCTGGCAACTGGAGCCACAGGCCAGCGCCTACAACCTGACCGGTGCCTTCCGCCTGCGCGGCCCGCTGGACCGTGCGGCCCTGGAGCAGACCCTGGCCGCGCTGCTAGCGCGCCATGAAGTACTGCGCACCACCTTCCGCCTGGAGGAGGGGGCTGTGCAGCAAGTGATCCACGCTGCGATGGCCTGTCCGCTGGAGCAGGTCGAGGCGCACGAGGCAGACCTTAAGGCTGCCATCGCCAGCGCTGCCCGGGCACCGTTCGACCTGGCCCACGGCCCGCTGATGCGGGCCCGGTTGGTCCGGCTCGGCGCCCAGGACCATGTGCTGGTGCTCACGCTGCACCATATCGTCACCGATGGCGCCTCGTTGCCCATCCTGATCGAGGAATTCACCCGCCACTACGCGGCGTTCGCCAGCGGCCAGGCGCCGCAGGCCGAGGCCCTGCCGATCCAGTACGCCGACTTTGCCCTGTGGCAGCGGCTGTGGCTGGAGGCGGGCGAGGGCGAGCGGCAATTGCAGTATTGGCGCGAGCAGTTGGGCGATGAACACCCGCTTTTGAGCCTGCCGCTGGACCGCAAGCGCCCGAGCGTGCCCAGCCAGCAGGGCGACTGCATCAGTGTCCAGGTGCCTGCCGCGACCCTGGAAGGCCTGCGCCAGTTGGCCCGCGAGCAGGGCTGTACGCTGTTCGTGGTGCTGATGGCGTCGCTGCATGCCTTGCTGCACCGCTACAGCGGCGAGCACGACATCCGCGTCGGCGTGCCGGTGGCCAACCGCACACGCCAGGACGTGCAGACGCTGCTGGGCTTTTTCATCAACACCCAGGTGCTGCGCAGCCAGCCGCAGCCCGAGCAACCCTTCCTGAGCCTGTTGCAGGCCCTCAAGGCTGCGGCCGTGCAAGCCCAGGGCCACCAGGATGTGCCGTTCGAGCAACTGGTGGACGCGCTGCAGCCTGAGCGCAGCCTGAACCAGAGCCCGCTGTTCCAGGTGATGCTCAACCACCAGCAGGCCGCCGCCGAGGGCAGTGCCCGCTGGACGTTGCAAGGGCTGGAGGTCGAAGTGCTGGCAGTCGATGAACGCAGCACCAAGTTCGACCTGATGCTCGACACCGTCGAAGGGCCCGAGGGCCTGAGCGCGGCGTTCACCTATGCCACCGACCTGTTCGATGCCGCCACCCTCGAGCGCATGACGCGCCACTGGCTGAACCTGCTGCAAGCGATCGTGCGAAATCCGGCCACGGCCCTGGGCAAGTTGCCGATGCTCGATGCCGCTGAGCGGGCTGCCACCCTGGCCGAGTGGAATCCCAGGCCGGCCCGGCATGAGGTGCGCGAGTGCCTGCACCAGCGCATCGAGCGCCAGGCGGCCTTGCGCCCAGCGGCCACCGCGGTGGTGTGCGAGGGCGAGCGCCTGAGCTATGGCGAGCTCAACCGCCGGGCCAACCGCCTGGCCTGGCATCTGCGTGCCCAGGGCGTAGGCCCGGACGTGCGCGTGGGCATCGCCTTGCCGCGCTCGCTGGAGATGCTGGTGGGGCTGCTGGCGATCCTCAAGGCCGGCGGCGCCTATGTGCCGCTGGACCCTGAGTACCCCGAGGAGCGCCTGGCCTATCTGCTCGAAGACAGCGGCACGCGCCTGCTGATCAGCCAGGCGCCGCTTGCCGCGCGCCTGCCGAAGGTCGAGGGCCTTCAGACGCTGTTGCTCGATCAGGCCGGTGACTGGCTGAGCGAGGCGCCCGAGCACGACCTGCCCAACCTGACCGACCCCGACAACCTGGCCTACGTCATCTACACCTCAGGTTCGACCGGCAAGCCCAAGGGCACCTTGTTGCCCCATGCCAATGTGTTGCGCCTGTTCGAGGCCACCCAGCAGTGGTTCGGCTTCGACGCACACGATGTGTGGACGCTGTTCCATTCCTACGCGTTCGATTTTTCGGTGTGGGAGATTTTCGGCGCGCTGCTGCATGGCGGCAGGCTGGTGGTGGTGCCCTATGCCACCAGCCGTTCGCCCCAGGACTTCCACCGCCTGTTGCGCGAGGAGGGCGTGACCGTCCTCAACCAGACGCCGTCGGCCTTCCGCCCGCTGATCGAGGTGGCGTGCGCGGCCCGCGACCAGGGGCCGCTGGCCCTGCGCACGGTGATCTTCGGCGGTGAGGCCCTGGAGGTGGCCGACCTGCGGCCTTGGTTCGAAGCCTTCGGCGATCGCCAGCCGCAACTGGTGAACATGTACGGCATCACCGAGACCACGGTGCACGTGAGTTACCGGCCACTGGGCTGGGCCGACCTTGAATCGAGCAACAGCAGCCCGCTGGGCGAGCCGATCGGCGATTTGTCGTGGTACGTGCTCGACAGCCATTTGAACCCGGTGGCCAAGGGCTGCGTGGGAGAGCTGTACGTGGGCGGGGCGGGCCTGGCACGGGGCTACCATCAACGTGCGGATCTCACCGCCACGCGCTTTGTGGCCGACCCCTTCGCCGAGCGCCCTGGTGCGCGCCTGTACCGCACGGGCGATTTGGCCCGTTACAGCGCCGACGGCAGCCTCGAGTACATCGGCCGGATCGACCATCAGGTGAAGATCCGCGGTTTTCGCATCGAGCTGGGCGAGATCCAGCGCTGCCTGCAACAGCATCCGCAGGTCGCCCAGGCCCTGGTGCTGGTGCACGAGGCCGGTGCCAGCAAGCAACTGGTCGGCTACCTGGTGGCCAAGGCTGGTGTCGAGGCCGGCAGCAGCACCTTCGGCCAGGGCCTGCGTGACTACCTGCGCGGCGAGCTGCCCGACTACATGGTGCCCGCACACTTGATGGTGCTGGACGCCTGGCCGCTGACCAGCAACGGCAAGCTCGACCGCAAGGCGCTGCCCGCGCCGGGCCTGGCGCCGTCGCGAGGGGCCTGGCAAGCGCCGCAGGATGCGCTGCAGGCTGACCTGGTCACGCTCTGGGAAGAGGTGCTCAAGCGTGCGCCAGTCAGCATCGATGACAACTTCTTCGAGCTCGGTGGCGACTCGATCATCGCCATCCAGCTGGTCAGCCGTGCCCGTCAGAGCGGCATCCGCTTCAGCCCCAAGGACCTGTTCCAATACCAGACCGTGCAGAGCCTGGCGCGGGTCGCGGTGCGCAGCGAGGCGGCAGTCCACAGCGATGCGCCGGTGGCCGGGGAGGCGCCGCTGACACCGATCCAGCAGTGGTTCTTCGAGCAGCCCGTGGCCCATCGCGCCCACTGGAACCAGTCGGTGTTGCTGGACCTGCGCCAGCCGGTCGATGCGCAGCACCTGCGTAGGGCGCTGGCCTGCGTGATGCGCCAGCACGACGCCCTGCGCCTGCGCTTTGCGCAGCAGGCCGGCCAGTGGCGCCAATGGCATGCCGAGGCGGGCGCCGAGCAGCCGGTACTGCAACACGCCCACGCCTGTGACGAGCAGGCGTTGCTGGCGCTGTGCAACCAGGCTCAGGCTAGCCTGGACCTGGCCGAGGGACCGCTGCTGCGCGCCCTGCTGGTGGACATGGCAGAGGGCGGGCAGCGCTTGCTGTTGGTGGTCCATCACCTGGTGGTGGACGGGGTGTCCTGGCGGGTGCTGTTCGAGGACCTGCAGCAGGCCCTTCAGCAATTGGCCGTCGGCGAGCCGCCGCGCCTGCCGGGCAAGACCAGCGCCTACCAGCAGTGGGCCCGGCGGCTGGTACAGCATGCGCAGAGCCCGGCATTGCTGGCCGAGGCCGCCTACTGGCACGCCCAGTACCAGGACGTGGCGCCAGGCCTGCCGAGCCAGGCTGTGGCCCACCCGGTGGCGCAGGAGATTTGCGCCGTGCAGACCCGCCTGGACCCGAACCTCACCCGCCAATTGCTGCAGCAGGCGCCAGCGGCCTATCGCACCCAGGTCAATGACCTGTTGCTGACCGCCTTGGCCCAGGTGATCTGTGCCTGGACCGGCCAGGCCTCGACCCTGGTGCAGCTCGAAGGCCATGGCCGCGAAGACCTGTTCGAGGACATCGACCTGAGCCGCACGGTGGGGTGGTTCACCTCGATCTTCCCGGTCAAGCTGACCCCGGCGCAGGAGGCTGGCGCCAGCATCAAGGCCGTCAAGGAGCAACTGCGCGCGGTGCCGAACAAGGGCATCGGCTTTGCCATCCTGCGCTACCTGGCCGACGTGGGCCTGGGCGCGCTGCCGGCACCTGCCATCACCTTCAACTACATGGGCCAGTTCGATGCCACCTTCGATGCGCAGGCGGCCTGGCAACCGGCACGTGAGCGCGGCGGTGATGAGCAGGCGCCGGGCAACACGGTGCTCGAAGGCCTGAGCATCAATGGGCAGGTGTATGGCGGCGAGCTGTGCCTGAGCTGGTCGTTCGACCCGCGCCGCTTCGCCCAGGCCCAGGTGCAGGCCCTGGCCGACGCCTATGGCCAGGCCTTGCGTGGGCTGATCGAGCACTGCCTGGCCAGCGACGGCGGGCTGACACCGGCCGATGTGCCGCTGGCGCAACTGCGCCAGGCGCAGCTCGATGCCCTGAACCTTGCGGCGCGCGACATCGAAGACCTCTACCCGCTGTCGCCGATGCAGCAGGGCATGCTGTTCCACAGCCTCTATGACGATGAGCCGGGCGCCTACGTGCACCAGCTGCGCCTGGACGTCGAAGGCCTGGACGTCGAGGCCTTGCGGGCGGCCTGGCAGGGGGCGCTGGACGCCCATGACACCCTGCGTGCGCGCTTTCTGTGGGGCGATGAGCTGCGCCAGCCGTTGCAGGCGATCGGGCGCCAGGTGCGCCTGCCGTTGGAACGGCTGGACTACCGCGGCCAGCCGCGCAGTGCCTTGGAGGCCTTCGCCGAGGCCGACCGTCAGCGCGGTTTCGATCTGGCCCAGGCACCGCTGCTGCGGGTCAGCGTGCTGGACACCGACGAAGGCCGGCAGCACCTGATCGTCACGCACCACCACATCCTGCTCGATGGCTGGAGCACCTCGCAGTTGCTTGGCGAAGTGATGCAGCGTTATGCCGGCCAGACCCCGGCCAGCAGTGCCAGCCGCTACCGTGACTACATGGCCTGGCTCGTCGTCCAGGATGCCCAGTCCGCCCAGGACTTCTGGAGCGCCCAGCTGGCGCCGCTCGAAGAGCCGACCTTGCTGGCCAATGGTGCTCAGGCCGAGCCTGGCGCAACGGGCTTCGGTGAATACTTCCAGGTGCTCGACCCGGCGGCCAGCGCGCGCCTGGGCGCGTTTGCCCGGCAGCACAAGGTCACCCTAAACAGCCTGGTGCAGGCGGCCTGGCTGCTGCTGTTGCAGCGCTACAGCGGGCAAGCCTGCGTGGCCTTCGGCGCCACCGTGGCCGGCCGTCCGGTGGACCTGCCGGGCATCGAGCAGCAGTTGGGCCTGTTCATCAACACCTTGCCGGTGATCGCCCGCCCTGAACCCGGGCAATCGGTGGCGCAGTGGGTACAGGCGATCCAGGCGCTGAACCTGGACCTGCGCGAGTACGAGCACAGTCCGCTGGCCGAGGTGCAGCGCCTGGCAGGGCTGGGCAATCTGTTCGACACCTTGCTGGTGTTCGAGAACTACCCGCTGGCCGAGGCGCTGCAGCAGGGACCGGGCACGGGCTTGCGCATCCTCGACGTGCAAGGTCGCGAACAGACCCATTTCCCGCTGACGGTTTCGGCCGACTTCGGCGCGCGCCTGTCGCTGCGCTACAACTATGCCCGCAGCGCCTTTGGCGACGCCTTCATCGCCAGCCTGCACGAACACCTGTGCAACCTGTTGCAGGCCATGGCCGCAGCGCCTGAGCAGGCCTTGGGCCGATTGACGCTGCTGGGGGATTCGGAGCGCGATTTGCAACTGCTGGCCTGGAACGACACCCAGGTGGCTTTCGCGCCGATGCAGCCGGTGCATCGGCTGTTCGAGTCGCAGGCCGAGCGTGCGGGGCAGGCGCCGGCACTGGTGTTTGGCGATCAGCAACTGGACTACGCCGAGCTCAACCGCCAGGCCAACCGCCTGGCGCACCGCTTGCGCGCACACGGGGTGGGCCCGGAGGTGCTGGTCGGCATCGCCGCCGAGCGCTCCCTGGAACTGGTGATTGGCCTGTTGGCCGTCCTCAAGGCCGGTGGCGCCTACGTGCCGATGGACCCGGACTACCCGACCGAGCGCCTGCAGTACATGCTCGAGGACAGCGGCGTGGGCTTGCTGCTCAGCCACAGCACCCTGCTAGCGCGCCTGCCGCTGGCCGATGGCGTGCAGGTGCTGTGCCTGGATCAGCTGGACCTCACCCAAGGCCCGGACCACAACCTGGACCTGGCCCTGGACGGCGCTTCGCTGGCGTACATGATCTACACCTCGGGTTCCACCGGCCGGCCCAAGGGCGCGGGCAACCGTCACGACGCCTTGTACAACCGCCTGGCCTGGATGCAGGCGGCCTACCCGCTGGGCGCGGGGGACACGGTGTTGCAGAAGACGCCGTTCAGCTTCGACGTGTCGGTGTGGGAGTTCTTCTGGCCGCTGATGGTCGGCGCCCGCCTGGCCATCGCCGAGCCCGGGGCGCATCGTGACCCGGCGCAACTGGTGGCGCTGATCAACCGTCACCAGGTCGATACGCTGCATTTCGTGCCGTCGATGTTGCAGGCGTTCGTGCGCGACGAGGGCGCGGCCTCCTGCCACAGCCTGCGCCAGGTGATCTGCAGTGGCGAGGCGTTGCCCGCCGAGTTGCAACGCCAGGTGCTGCGCGTGCTGCCCAAGGCCGGGTTGTACAACCTGTACGGCCCCACCGAGGCGGCCATCGACGTGACTCACTGGACCTGCCGCGATGACGGTGGGCACAGCGTGCCGATCGGCCGTCCCATCGCCAACCTGCGTACCTATATCCTCGACGACAGCCTGCAACCCCAGGCCGTCGGCCGTGTCGGTGAGCTGTACTTGGGCGGCGTGGGCCTGGCGCGCGGTTACCACCAGCGCCCTGGGCTGACCGCCGAGCGCTTCGTCGCCTCGCCATTCGAGGTCGGCCAGCGGCTGTACCGCACCGGTGACCTGGCCCGCTACCGCGCCGACGGAGTGATCGAATACATCGGCCGGATCGACCATCAGGTGAAGATCCGCGGCCTGCGCATCGAACTGGGCGAAATCGAGGCCGCCCTGGTCGAACAGCCCGGCGTCGCCGAAGCCGTGGTGCTGGCGCTGGAGCTGGGCAAGAGCACGCAACTGGTGGCGTATCTGGTACCCAGTGCCGGCGCGCTCGACCCGGCGGCGCTCAAGGCTGCCCTGGCCGCGCGGCTGCCCGAGCACATGCAACCGACTCAATTGATCGAACTCGAACGCATGCCGGTGACGGCCAACGGCAAACTCGACCGGCGCCGTCTGCCGGCACCCGAGGCCCGCACGCGCCAGGGGCGCGCACCGGCCACACTTGCGGAGGCGAGCTTGCTGGCGGTCTGGCAGGCGCTGTTCGAGCGGGACGACATCAGCGTCGAAGATGACTTCTTCGCGCTCGGCGGCGACTCGATCGTGTCGATCCAGGCCGTGGCCCTGGCGCGCAAGGCGGGGCTGTCGATCACGCCCAAGGATGTGTTCAGCCACCCGACCCTGGAGGCTTTGGCCCAGGTCGCCACCGCCTTGGCACCGCCGCTCGAGACGCCGGAGGCGCGGGTGTCGGTGGGGCTTTCGGCGGCACAACTGGCGAGCCTTGGACTCACGGCAGCGCAGGTCGAGGACGCCTACCCGCTGTCGCCCATGCAGCAGGGCATGTTGTTCCATACGGTGCAGGACGGCGACGATGGCCTGTACGTCAACCAGATCGAAGTGGGCGTGGTGGGCGTCGATCCGCAGCGCATGCTCGCGGCGTGGGAGGCGGTAGCCCGCCGCCACGCGATCCTGCGCACCGCGTTCCTCTGGGAGGGCGAGCAGGAACCGCTGCAGGTGGTGCTGCGCGAAGTGCCGCCGCTGCTGACCGTGCTCGACTGGCGCAACCGCGCCGACGCCCGGCAGACCGTGCGCGTGCTGGCCGATGCCGAGCGCGAGCAGGGCTTTGCCCTGGGTAGCGCGCCGTTGCTGCGGGTGCTGTTGGTACGCATCGATGAGCAGCGGTACCGGCTGATCTGGACCTACCACCACATCCTCATGGATGGCTGGAGCGTCTCGCGGCTGATCGGTGACGTGCTGCGCCACTACAGTGGCCAGGCGCTGTCTCCGGTGGCCGAGTACCGTCATTACATCGGCTGGCTGCAGCGCCAGGATCCGCTCACCAGCGAAGCATTCTGGAAGACTGCGCTGGCAGCGCTGGAAGGGCCGACGCATCTTGCCCGTGCCGTACCGGTCAAGCAGCCGCAGGCGGGCTATCACGCGCTCTACACCCAGCTGGATGCAACGCAGACCACGCGCCTGCAGCAGTTCGTCCAAGGGCAAAGGGTGACCCTCAACACCTTGGTCCAGGCGGCCTGGCTGCTGCTGTTGCAGCGTTACAGCGGCCAACGCACGGTGACCTTCGGCGCCACCGTGTCGGGGCGTCCGGAAACCCTGGAAGGCGCCGAGCAGATGCTTGGGCTGTTCATCAACACCTTGCCGGTAGTCAGCAGCGTGCCGACCACACAGGCCGTGGGCGACTGGCTGCGTGAGCTGCAGGCCTACAACCTGCGCATCCGCGACCACCAGCACACGCCTCTGGGCGACATCCAGCGCTGGGCCGGGCAGGGCGGCCAGGCGCTGTTCGACAGCATCATCGTGTTCGAGAACCAGCCGGTCGACCGCACGCTGCGCGAGTGGGATGGTGAGTCGTTGCGCTTTGAGGAGGTATCGGACTTCGGCCTGACCAGCTTCGCCATGGACCTGATGGTCAGCGTGGAGGATGGCGGCCTGCGCATCGAGTACATGCACCAGCGTTCGCACTTTGATCTTGCGACGGTCGAGCAGATACGCGCGCACATGGAAAGCCTGCTGCGCAGGCTGTGCGACGATGCCCTCCAGCCGGTCGGCTGTCTGGGCCTGGTCGAGGGCACGCCGCGCCAGTTGCAGGCGACCGCGCCATCTATGGTCAACACCCCGGTGCATGAGCTGATTGCCCGTCGTGCCCGGGAGTTGCCGCGCCATCCGGCGTTGGTGCTGGGCGAGCAAGTGCTCGACTACGCCACCCTCGAGCGCCGCGCCACGGCCTTGGCCGTGCGTCTGCAAGCGTCGGGTGTGGGGCCGGAAACCGTGGTGGGCGTGTTCATGGAGCGTTCGCTGGAGCTGGTGGTGTCGCTGCTGGCGGTGCTCAAGAGCGGCGGCGCCTATGTGCCACTGGACCCGGAGTATCCAGCCGAGCGCCTGCGCTACATGATGGCCGACGCTGGCATGGCGGTGCTGCTGACCCAGCAGCGCCTGCAGGATCGGGTGACGCTGGCGCCATCGGTGACCTGCCTTGCGGTCGATACGCTGGCACTCGATGAAACGGTCGATGCCTCGTGCTTGCCGGCGGTTCAGGACCTGGGACTGGCCTACCTGATCTACACCTCGGGCTCTACCGGCAAGCCCAAGAGCGTCGCCGTGGCCCATGGGGCGATCAGCATGCATGTGCAGGCCATCGCCCAGCTCTACGAGATGGACCGCGACAGCCGCGAGCTGCACTTCATGTCGTTTGCCTTCGATGGTGCCCATGAGCGTTGGATCACCACGCTGATCAGCGGCGGCACCCTGGTGATCCGTGACAACAACCTGTGGACCGCCGAGCAGACCTTGCAGGTGCTCAAGGCGCAACGCATCAGCATCGCCTGCTTCCCGCCGGCCTACCTGCTGGAGCTGGCCGAGCAGGCCGAACGCCAAGGCGAGGCGCCGGCCGTGCGCATCTACTGCTTTGGCGGTGACGCAGTGCCGGACGCCAGCTTCGAGCGGGTCAAGCGCAGCCTGGCGCCACAGTACCTGGTCAACGGCTATGGCCCGACCGAGACCGTGGTCACGCCGCTGCTGTGGAAGACCCCGGCGAGCGGGCATTGCCAGGCGATGTATGCGCCGATTGGCCTGGCGGTGGGGGCGCGGACCCTGTACGTGCTCGATGGCGACCTCAATCCCTTGCCGCCGGGCCTGGTCGGTGAGCTGTTCATCGGTGGCGAGGGTGTTGCCCGCGGCTACCACCACCACCGCGGCCAGACTGCCGAGCGCTTCGTCGCCGACCCGTTTGGCGCGCCGGGTGCGCGGCTGTACCGCACGGGCGATTTGGTGCGCATGCGCGCCGATGGCGTGGTGGATTACGTGGGGCGCGTCGACCATCAGGTCAAGGTACGGGGTTTCCGGATCGAGCTGGGCGAGATCGAGGCGCGGCTGCGCGAACAGGCCGGGGTCAAGGATGCCTTGGTGGTGGTGCGCGACACCCCGCAAGGCCGCCAGCTGATCGGTTATGTGGTCGCCGCTGCCGAACAGGGGCTGAGCCAGCGCCTGCTGGCGGCCCTGCGCGAGCGCCTGCCGGACTACATGGTGCCGGCCCAGGTGGTGGTGCTGGCGCAGTTCCCGCTCACGCCAAACGGCAAGCTCGACCGCAAGGCGCTGCCGGACCCTGATTTCGGGGCCCGCGAATTCGTTGCACCGCGCACGCCCCTGCAGGCGGCGCTGGCGCAGGTCTGGCAACAGGTGCTGGGTGTCGATCAGGTGGGCATCACCGACAACTTCTTCGAGCTGGGCGGCGATTCGCTGCGCACCTTGAAGGTGATCTCCCGGGTACGGGCGATGCCGGTGCTGGGCTTCGAACTCAAGCTGCGCGACATGATGGCCAACCCGACCATCGCCGGCCTGACCGCTGGCCAGGGCCAGGCGCCGGAACCGTTGCTGCTGCTCAACCAACCGGTGACGGATGCTGCGCCGCTGTTTTGCCTGCACGCAGGGTTCGGCACGGTGTTCGACTACGAGCCCCTGGCCCGGCGCCTGGACGGGCAGCGCACGGTGTACGGCGTGCAGTGCCGGATGCTGCTGGACCGCCAGTGGCAGGACTTGTCGCTGGCGCAGATGGCCAGTGACTACGCCGCTGCCATTCGCGCTCGCCAGCCCCAGGGGCCGTATCACCTGCTTGGCTGGTCGCTCGGCGGCAGCCTGGCACTGCTGGTGGCCCAGGTCCTGGAGGGCCAAGGGCAGAGCGTGCGCTGGCTGGGCCTGGTGGACAGCTACGTGCCGCTGGACACCGGTGAGCAGGTCGAAGCGGTGTGCGAAGACCTGCAGGCCTTCCTCTGCGCCACCCTGGGGATGGACCCGGACGCGGTACAACCGGTGCTCGACGGGCGCCGAGAGATCGGGGCCCAGGAGGTGGGTGGGTTGATTGCCGAGGTGATCCAGCGTCAGCCACAACAAGGTGCGGGTTATGCCTTGCTCGGGGCCGATGAGCTGGCGCATACCTTCATGGTCAGCCAGCGGCTCAAGCAGCTGTCGCGCGAGCTGCCGGCGTTGCCGGTGGTCAAGGCCGGGCTGCGTTGCTGGTGGGCCAGTGCCAACCCGACCGGTGAGCGAGCGGCGCTCGAAGCGCAGCAACCGCGTGTTGCCCACACTGAGGTGGTGCGCGCCAGCCACTACGACATCCTGCATAGCCCCGGCTGCCTTGATGGGGTGTTGGCGACCCTCGAGCAGGTGCGGCTGACTCAAGCCTGACCGGCCAGTCTCGCGGTTTGCAGTAAATAGCCACGCCCGGCTTACGTTAGTGAGTCGAGCGTGGTTTTTTTTTGGAGACCGATCGATGCCGCTGCACCCTGATATTGAAGGCTTTCTCGAACTGGTGGAGCTTGGTCGCCTGACCGGCAAGAGCCAGCCCATGCATGAACTGTCGCCGCAACAGGCACGCGAGCAGTTCGCCCAGGCTTCACGGCTGCTGGACAGCGCCCCGGCCGGCAACCTGGAAATCACCCAGCTGGCGATCCCCAACCGCGACGGCCAGCCCCTGGCGGCGCGGGCCTATCAGCGTGCCCAGGGTGCGGAGCGACTGCGTCCGGTATTGGTGTATTTCCATGGGGGGGGCTATGTGGTGGGAAGCCTGGATTCCCACGACACCCTGTGCCGTCGCCTGGCCTTGGCGGGGGACTTCGTGGTGCTGTCGGCGGACTACCGGCTGGCGCCGGAGCACAAGTTTCCCACCGCATTCAACGATGCCGAGGACGTGGCACTGTGGCTGCTCAACGAAGGCGCCCGGCATGGCCTGGATGCCGGGCGGGTGGCGTTGGCAGGCGACAGCGTCGGCGGCAGCCTGGTGGCCGCGCTGGCGATCCGCGCCGCTTCGGCCCCGGAGCAACTGGCGTTGCGGCCGAAGGTCCAGGTGCTGCTGTACCCGGTACTGGATGCGGCGGTGGAGCGGCCCTCGTTGGAACGCTTTGCCGAGGGCTACCTGCTGGAGAAACAGTCGCTGCGCTGGTTCTACCGGCAGTACGAACGCGACACCGCAGACCGGCTGGACTGGCGCTTCTCGCCGATCCATGCCCAGCTGCCAGCGCAAATGGCGCCGACGATCCTGTGGCTGGCCGAGTTCGACCCACTGCTCGATGAAGGCCTGGCTTATGCCGAGCGGCTGTGTGGGGCTGGGCTTGAGATCGACTGCCAGGTCAAGGCAGGCCTGACCCACGACTTCGCACGCATGGGCGAGGTGGTAGGCGAAGTGCCCGGGATGCTGACGACGCTGGCGCAGGAAATCCAGCGGCGTCTCTGAGCGCCTTGGGGCCGCTGCGTGGCCCATCAGGGGCGCAGCGGTTTTGCTTGCTTTTTCCAAGAAAAAAGTAAGCCGCCGTAAGGGCGCAAGGGTGAATCAGCGTCACCCAGCTCAATGGATAAGCCCACAAACCGCAGAACCGACACAGCCCCAACGAAAAAGCCGGAGCCCACACACGTGGCTCCGGCCTCCTGGTCCTGCCTGGCGCCGATCAGTAGCGGGCGCGCAAGGTCAAGGTCAGGTTCCGCGGCTCTCCATAGAAGTTCGACCCCCAGGCACTGTCGACCCGGTCGTAGTACTTACGATCGAACAGGTTGTTGGCGGTCAGGGTTGAGCTTAGGTGCTCGCTGAACTTGTAGCCCACCTGCGCGGTGGTGACCGCGTAGCCACCCTGAACGAAGTCGACATCACCGCGTCTGTAGGAGGTTTCGCTGACCACACGGGTACCCCCGGCCACGTGGAAGCCTTTGAGCGCGCCGTCGAGGAACTCGTATTTGGTCCACAGATTGAAGTTGTGCTTGGGCGTGATGGTGCTGAACTGGCTGCCTTTGCTCACGCCGTTGGTGGTGTCGTCCTCCAGCAGCTTGGTCATGGTGAAGGCATAGCCGGTGGCGATGCTCCAGTTGTCGGTCAGGTTGCCGGTCAGCTCGGTTTCCCAGCCTTGGCTGCGCACCTTGCCGCTGGCTTCGTAGCCGTTGACGCCGTTCCACTGGGCGCGGTTCTCGTCGAAGATCTGGAACATCGCCAGGGACGCGTTCAGGCGGCCATCGAGCAGTTCCTGCTTCAGGCCCACTTCATACTGCTTGCCCTTGTGCGGGCCGACCATCTGTTTGCCGGTGGCGTCGGTTTCGCTCTGCGGCTTGAACACGCTGGTGTAGCTGGCGTAGGCCGAAAGCTCGGGGGTCAGCTTGTAGACGATGGCGCCGTAGGGAATGGCCTTGGCGTTGGTCTCGGTGGACGGGTTGCCAAAGTTGTTGAAGAAGGTGTTGGCGTTCTTCGCATCAGCCTCGAACCAGGTCACGCGGCTGCCCAGGATCACGTCCAGCTCGTCGGTGACACTGAGCTTGGTGCGGCCATAGATCCCGTACTGCTCGCTCTTGGAGTAGTTGAAGTTGGTGTGCGGCATGTCCAGGTGCGGCAGGTCGTTGGCGCCGCCGATGCCGATCGGAAAGCCGTCCGCCCAGCCATCGCCGTCCCTGTCGACGGTGCCGTAGGTGAAAGCTTTGTCCAGGTGCTGGTACTCGCCGCCGAGGGTGAACTCGTGGGTGCGCCCGGCGAAGGTGAACGGCGAGGTGACGAAGCTGTCCAGGCCCAGGGTCTTGATGCGGGTGTAGTAGGAGTACATCGACGCGATGGCGGTGTTGGTCGCCGGGTCCACGCCGTCAGTGGTCCAGCTGAACTCACGGGTAGGGGTGCGGGCGTCGCGGTAGGTCAGCGAGGTCTTCCATTGGCCGCCGTTGTCCAGGGCGTGGTCGAGCTCGGTGAAGGCTTCCCAGGTCTCTTCCTTGAGCGTGTTCCACTTGGCGTCGATGTAGGTGTGACGGCCCACATCCAGCAGCTTGCCGTTGGCATAGGCCGGCAGGCCGAAGGCCGGGGTGGAGTCGTTCTTCTGGTAGGCGCCACCGAACGACAGGGTGGTGCTCGGGTCCAGGTCCATTTCCAGGCGGCCATAGAACATCGGGCGCTCGTTCTCGACGTAGTCGACGAACGACTTGTTGTTTTCGTAGGCGGTGACCGCACGACCGCGGATCGTGCCTTCGGCATTCAGCGGGCCGGTGACGTCGACCATGGTGCGGTAGCGGTCCCAGGAACCTGCGGCCACCTCGCCGTTCAGGGCGAAGGTGTCCAGGGCGCGCTTGCGCACCACGTTGATGGTACCGGCCGGCTCGCCGGACCCTGCGTACAGGCCGCTCGGACCGCGCAGCACTTCGACGCGGTCATACATGGCCAGGTCGAAGCTGGTGGCCATGTCGCCTTGGCCGGTGATCTGCGAGACGCCATCGACCTGCACCTGGTCCACCAAAAAGCCGCGCATGTACACGTCGTTCAGGCTTGAGCCGGTGTTGTAGGTCTTGATGGTGGCGCCGGTGACCTGGCGCATCGCGTCCTGCAGGTTGTTCATGTTCTGGTCATCCATGCGCTGGCGGGTGACCACGGTCACCGACTGCGGGATGTCCTTCAGGCGCTCGGTGCCTTTGCCGATGGTGACCGCCTGGGCCGCGTAGGCGTGCGTGCCTTCGGAGGTGGCGCTCAGGGCCTGGCCGTCGATCTGGATGTTCCCCAACTCCAGAGCGTCGCCAGCCGAGGGCCCCTGCAAGGTGACCTGGGAACCGTCGATGCTGTAGCGCACGCCGGTGCCTTGCAGCATCTGGCGCAGCGCCTGTTGCGGTTCAAGGCGACCGTTCACCGCAGTGGAGCGCTTGCCGCCGACGGTGTCAGGGCTGAACAGGATCTGCAGGTTGGTCTGCTGGCCGAGGGCTTGCAGCGCCGAACCCAGCGGTTGCGACGGGATGTTCAACTGGATTTCCTGGGCCTGGACGATGGCTGCGCAGGGCAGCATGAGGGCCAGGGCCAGCGGTGACAGTGCGTGTTTGACAGACATCATGCTTCCTTTGAAGGAACTTGTAATTTTTCGGGTGAATGAGAGTTGTTCGTATTCAGGAAGAAGACGCATAGCCTTCTGGAAACCGGAAAAATTTCTTGCAGGTCGTAGAGGAAAAGTGACGCGCCCGGGGTCAGGCGCGCTCGGTCAAGGGGTGAAGCTGGCCGCCACGCACTTCGATGAGCTGGTCGGCCAGGTCGAAGTAGCGGTCGTCGTGGGAGATCACGATCACGGTCTTGCCCTGGCGTTTGAGGTCCGGCAGCAGCTCGGTGTAGAAGACCTTGCGAAACGCCGGGTCCTGGTCGGCGGCCCACTCGTCGAACACCAGCACCGGGCGCTCGTCGAGCCAGGCGTGCAGCAGGGCCAGGCGTTTGCGCTGACCGGTGGACAGATCGGTGGTCGAGAACGCACCGTCGCGGATGGTCACCTTGTGCGCCAGTTCCAGGCGTTCAAGGTAGGCCTGGGTGTGCTCGGGGAGCACGCCCTTGCGTTCGAGCAGTTCCTGGAAGAGGAAGAAGTCGGCGAACACGGTGGTGAACAGCTGGCGATAGTCGTCACGCTGGGCAGGGCCGACGGCCTGGCCGTTGAGCAGTACCTGGCCACCGTGGGGCTCATACAGGCCCAGCAACAGCTTGATCAGGGTGGTCTTGCCGCTGCCGTTCTGGCCGACGATGAACAGCAGCTCGCCAGGCGTGACCGTCAGATCGAATGGCCCCATGCGAAACGGCGGCATGCCGTCGACGCTGGGGAAGGCATAGGTCAGTCCACGCAGCTCCAGGCTTTTGAGCACAGGGCGTGCGCCGGTCTCGTTGGCGGGTAGCAGGAACGGCTCGGGCGTGGAGAACGCGGCGTTCATGTCGGCGATGCGCTTGAGGGCGACGGCGTTGCGGCTGATCAGCGGCAACAGGCTGAGCACCGATTCCATCGGGCCTTTCATGAACAGCAAGGTCATGATGAAGCCGCTGAGCACGCTGTTTTCGACCGGCACCCCCCAGGTCTGCTGGGCCAGGCACAAGCCGATGACCATGAAGAACAGCAGCGAGCCGAAGGTGCTGGCACTCAGGAAGATGTTCACCGAGCGGATCTGCAGTGCGGCGATGCGCTGCACGGTGGGAATCACCTGCTCGCGGTACAGCGTGTGCCGGCGCTGGCGGTGCATGCGCAGTTCCTTGGCGCCCTCGGCCATGCTGCGGTAGTACTGCTGCAACTGGTCTTCTTCTTCGCGGGCGGCTTCAAAGCCGCCCATGCCATGGCTGCGCGCCACGTACTGGGCGATGCAGCCAAGCACCACGGCGCTGGCGGTGATCAGGAACAGCGTCCCATCGAGCATGGCCAGGTAGCCCAGGCAACCCAAGGTCACGGTCAGCGAGACGATCAGCTGCGGCAGGCCGAAGGTGAAGTCGCTCACGGTGTCGATGTCGTGGGTCAGCACCGGGATCAGGCGATGGCTGCGGTAGCGCTCCAACTGCTCGATCGGGGCGCAGAGCACCTTGCCGCCCAACGAGATGCGCAGGCGTGCGATCACCTGCTGGCCAACGTAATTGGTGCCGATGTTCGCAGCGATGGCGCAGCCCAGGGCCAGCGCACACAGCCCGGCGAAGCCGAGCATGACCGCGCTGGCGATAGCCTGCTCGCTGTGCATCAGGGCGTTGATCCGCGCCAGCAGTGCGGTCACGCTCAGGCCGCCGACGATCCCCAGCACGATGGAGATGGCCAGGGTGGGCAGCAGCGGGCGCAGGATCGACAGCAGTTCGCGGGATGTAGCCTTTGTCGAGCTCATGAAGCGTCCTCGGAAAACGGCCGCGCGTTACGCGCGGCTCAGGGCGACGGCTTCACGCAGCCCGGCACGCTGGCCGGCCAGGGTCTGGTACAGCGACTGACCGATTTCGCTGGCGCGCATCGGCAGCACCGAGAGCAAGGTGTCGGACAGGCCGTGCGAGCTTTCGCAGAACCCTTGCAGGTACACCGCCGCCTGCAGGTCGTCGCTGGCCAGGGCCCGGTAGTCGCGATCGACCACGAAGTCCTTCAGGTGCTGCTGCAGGGGTGCCAGAAGCTCGCGGTGCGAGCGGCGTTCGTAGCCGGTGGCGAGGATCACCGCGTCGTAGCGATGGGTCTGCTGCTGGTGGGTGGCCAGGTCCTGCAGGGTCAGCTCGATGCCCTCGGCAGTGGCGGTGGCCGCTTCGACCTGACGGCGGCAGAGCACGGCGTGACGGAACTGGTGGGCGACTTTCTGTCGGTAGAGGATGCCGTAGATGCGCTCGAGCAGGTCGATGTCCACTACCGAGTAGTTGGTGTTGTGGTACTCATCGATCAGTTTCTTGCGCTCGGGCTGGCTCTGGTTGAACACCAGGTCGGTGTACTGCGGCGCGAAGATTTCGTTGACGAAGGGGCTGTCGTCGGCGGGTTTGAGCGCCGAGGCGCGTACGATCATGTCGACCCTCACCGATGGGTAGCTGTCGTTCAGGTCGATGAACGCCTCGGCCGCGCTCTGGCCGGAGCCGATGATGGCGATGCGCATTGGCTTGCCGTCGCTGCAGGGCAGGGCCGCCAGGCTCTTGAGGTAGGTGGAGTGGTGGAAGACCCGCGGATCACCCTTGAACGCGGCGAAGGTCGCCGGCACTTTCGGCGTGCCGCCGGTGCCGACCACCACCGAGCGGGCCAGGCGGCGGCGCTCCTGGCCGTCCGCCTCGCGGGAGATCACTTGCAGGTGCTGGATGCGCCCGGCTTCCAGGACCGGCTCGATGCGCACCACTTCTTCGCCATAGGCCGCCTGGGTGGTGAAGTGTTCGGCAGCCCAGCGCAGGTAGTCGTTGTACTCCAGGCGGCAGGGGTAGAAGGTGCCCAGGTTGACGAAGTCCACCAAGCGCTGCTTCTGGTGCAGGTAGTTGACGAAGCTGTAGGGGCTGGTGGGGTTGCGCAGGGACACCAAGTCCTTGAGGAAGGAGATCTGCAGTTCGCTCTGGGTGGCCAAGGTGTCGCCGTGCCAGCGGTAGTTGCGCTGCTTGTCGATGAACAGGGCATCGAGGGCGTAGCCGTGGGTGTCGGCGAGTTCTTCCAGGGCGATGGCCAAGGCCAGGTTGGAAGGGCCGAAGCCTACGCCAATCAGGTCGTGAAGGGGCTCGGAGGTTGGGTGCTGGCTCATGGTGACGATTCCTCGGGGTCTGTCGGAGGTGGGTGCCTTGAAGGCACCCGGGTCCTGCGCATGTACACCGATAGAACGAGCCGTCAGCCGTGCAATTTAGAACTCTTCTCGTTCTCGAGTTCCCGGACGACGCGAAAGCCGATCCAGTCGCCGCGATCGTCCGGATAGGTCTGGTTGCGGTTGCCCGAGCGGGAGAAGATCGGTGCTTCGCCCCAGTCGTTGCCGCGCAGTTGCACCAGCTCGCAGTTGGGCTCCTTCCAGGCGCTGCCATCACTCGGCGCGCCGACGTAGCTGTCGTGATAGCAGTCGGCAGTCCATTCGTAGACGTTGCCGTGCATGTCGTACACGCCGAAGGCGTTGGGCGGGTAGCTGCCCACGGGGGCGGTATAGCTGAAGCCATCCTTGGGGCCGTAGACGTTGGCGTGGCGGGTGATTTCGTAGTCGGCATCCGGGTCCAGAGGGAAGGGGAACGGACCGGTGCTGCCGGCACGGGCCGCGTATTCGCGTTCTGCCTCGCTGATCATGCGGTAGGTATGGCCGGTCTTTTTCGACAGCCAGGCGACATAGGCCTCGACGTCCTTGTAGCTCATGCACACGGCAGGGTGGCGGTCGGCGGTTTTGGGGTCGAGCTTGTAGCTGGGGACGCTGTTGGTGCAGCGCCGGCCTGGGCGATCGTCACCGTCGGCGATCACCGTACCGGTCTGTTTGAGGTAGGCCTGCCACTCGCCTGCGGTAACGTGGAAGCGGCTGATGGCGAAGGGTTTGTCGAAGGTCACCAGGTGCAACGGGCCCTCGTCAGGCTGATGGCCGACCTCATCGTCCGGGGTGCCCATCTGGAAGCTGCCGGCGGGCAGTACCACCATCTGCGGGCAGTCCTTGCAGTCCTGGAACACTTCGCCGGGCTTGTGGTCGTGCGCGCCTTGGGCCGGGCCTGCGAGCAGGCAGCCGAGCAGGCCGAGTAGGGATAGCGGGCGTAGCAGGTTCGTGGGCATCGTGGGTTCCTTGCTGTGGCGGTCATAGCGTGCGCTTGAGCAGCGCGAGGGTACGGTCGATTTCCTGTTCGTCGTTGAGCAGGCCCGGCGCGGTGCGGATCACCGGGCCTGCGTCGCGGTACACGGCGTCGACCATCACCCGGTGTTCGATCAGGTAGTTGGCGAACCGGTCCTGGTCTTCCTCGGCCTTGACGCGGAAGAAGGTGAACCCGGCCGAATGGGTGCTGCCTTGGGGGGTGACCAGTTGGAGTTGGTCGATTTCCACCAGGCGCTGTTTGAAGTAGTCGTTGAGCTGGTGGATACGCGCCTGCACATCGGCCTTGCCCAATTGCAGGTGCAGTTCGAAGGCTTTGCCCACTGACCAGCGGTGCTCGAAGCTGTGATAACCCCCGGGGGTCATGATGGTGGCGAAGTCCTCGTCCTCGGAGAACGTGGCGAAGGTGGGTACCAGGTGGTCTTGCAGTTTTTCGCTGGCGGCGCAGATCAGGCCGGTGCCCCGAGGGCCGAACATCCACTTGTGGGTACCGGCGATGAAGTAGTCGCAGCTGAGGTCGCAGAAATGCGCATCTTCGACGCCGAACCCATGCACGCCATCGACCACGTAGACGATGCGGTCCTGCTCGTCGCGGTCGCGATTGTGCCGACGCACCAGCTCGCCGATCTGGCCGATGGGCAGCTTCACGCCACTGCCCGAATGCACCCAGGTCATGCCCAGGACGCGGGTATTGGGCCTGATGGCGCGGTCGATGGTCTCCAGGATGCGCTCGGTGCTGACCTTCCAGGCCTCGTCGAACAGGCGAAGCTTGCGCACCTGGGTGCCCTGCCGGCGCTGGCGCAGGTCGAAGCTGGTGTTGGCCGAGTAGTGTTCGTGCTCGGTGGTGAGGATCTCTTGGTGCGGTGCCACCTTCAGGCCCGCGTAGATCATCCCCAGGCCTTCAGTGGTGCTGCCGGTCAGGGCGATCTGGCGGGGTTTGACGCCCAGATAGCGTGCGGCCCACTCGCGGACCTCGGCCTCGCGCTTCCACACCGCCTGGCTGTGCCAGTCCATCCATTGCGCTGGGTTGCGGTCGAGCTCGGCGCGGTAGTAGTCGATGCGCTCTTGCACTGGGCGAGGGTGGGTGGTCACCAGGAAGTTGGACAGGTGAATCACGTCCGGCGCCTGGGGGAACAATGTGCGCAGCTGGCGCCATTTGTCCTGGCCGGTCAGCGACGTCGCAGGCGCGGCGGCGGCCAGGGCGTGGGGCATCATGGGAAGGCTTGCGGCCAGCAGGCCGGCTTGCTTTAGGAAGGTACGACGATTGCTCATGAGCGGTCAGGCCTTGATCAGCGGTGGGCGACAGGATGGGCGGAGGTTTGTACCTGCTCCCACACGCGCAGGAAGTTGCCGGCCCACAGCTTGGCGATGTCGGTTTCGCTGTAGCCGCGGGTGAGCAGTTCGGCGGTGACATTGCGGATTTCGCTGACGTCCTTCCAGCCCTCCAGGCCGCCGCCGTCATTGAAGTCCGAGCTGATGCCGACATGGTCGATGCCGACCTTCTTGACCGTGTAGTCGATGGCATCGACGTACTGCTTGAGGGTGGCCTTGGGTTCTTCTTCGAGGATGCCGTAGAGCGAACTTGCGTATTCGCCAAAGCGCGCCTCGGGCCAGATGGCGATCACCGCATCGCCTGGCATCAGGGCGTTGGCCAGGCCCTGCAAGGGCGGCAGATCGAACCGCGTGCGCAGGGTTTCGAGCTTGTCGAGCACCGGCTTGCCCAGCGGTTTGAGGTACTGGCCGAAGCCGACCACCTGGATCACGCCGCCGCTGTCCTTGATCAGTTGCATCTCTTTGTCTGAGAGGTTGCGTGGGATGTCCACCAGCGCCCGGGGCGCGGAGTGGGAGGCGACGATCGGCGCGCGGGAAAGACGGGCGACGTCTTCCAGGGCCTGCGTGGACATCTGCGACACATCGATGATCACGCCCAGGTCGTTCAGGCGCTTGACCGCCTGCTCACCCAGCGGCGAGAGGCCGCCCAGGGCATCGGCGGTGTCGTTGAAGAACGGCAGCGGGCGCGAGGAGTCGGCCCAGTCGTTGTTGCCGGTGTAGCTGAAGCCGAACATGCGCATGCCGCGCGCCGCCCACAGGTCGAGCTGGGACAGGTCGTGGCCGAGCGGGTAGGCATTGAGCATGCTGATGAAGATGGCGAACTTGCCTTCGCCGTTCAGGCGTCGGAAGTCCTCGGGGGTGTAGGCGATGCCGACCTGGTTGGGGAAGTCGCGGACCATGCCGGTGATGATTTTGTAGCGCACTTCTTGCTGGTGGCGGGCCTCGTCGACGAACCCCGGGGTGGGACGGTGCGGGGCATTGGGGCCGTTCCAGATCTCCGGCCAGCCGAAAATCGTCAGCGCCGCGCCGGAGAGCCGGCCGCGGCCGGCCTTGACCAGGTCGAACTGGCCTGGGCCGTCCTTGTCGAGCTCGTTGCCTGCCGTGCCCAGGTCCAGTGGCACGGTCACATGGCTGTCGAAGGAGAGCATGTGCTCGTGCAGGGCGTTGGCCTGCTCGATGATGGGACGCGGGTAGCCGGGATCCTGGCCGAACCAGTGGCGGTAGCCGGCAGCGCCAAGGGCGGCTACCAAGGCCAGGGGCAGGCCGATGTACAAGGCTTTGCGGGAGCGGGTCGTGGTCATTGCCATCTCGTTGCAGGGCTGATCGGGGCGAGGTGCCGGGCAGGTGTGGGCCAGGGCAGGGCTCGGGTATCAGGTGGACGAATGACGGGACGGCAAATTTATTGGCGGGCGCTGGCGCTCAAGAAGTGCGCTGGGCGGCCGATAGCAACTGCGTCTGAATGGCCCTAAAGGGCAGGGAGAGAATCATGCTAGGTATCACAGGGATCAACATCGCCAGCCCATCGCCGGCCACGGCCACCCAGGCTGGCGAGGCGGACAAGACCGAGCAGGACAAGGCGCAGGGCATGCAGGTCGATTTTTCCGGGCTGCGTGATACCGGGCAGGCCAAGCAGGCGGAAAGTGCCGAGGACAGCGGTGAGCCGCCGCACATCCAGCAATTGCGGGAGATGATCAAGAAGCTGCAGAAGCAGTTGGCCGAGGAGCAGAAGCAACTGGCGCAGCTGGCGGCCCAGAACATGGACGAAACCACAAAGTTGGCAGCGATCACCGCCAAGCAGGCGAGCATCGCCACGATCAGCGGTGAAATCCAGGCGGCCACCGCGCAACTGCTGGAAGCCCTGAGCAAGACCGGCGGCAGCAGCGCCGGCGGCATGGTCAGTACCCAGGCCTGACGCAGCGGGGCGTTTCACGCCCCATCGCAGGCTTCGTCTGGTACTGTCCCAGCGGCCCCTACAGGTGTGGGCGCTGGCGAAGCCCGCGATGGGCTGCAAAGCAGCCCTAAACCGCTTAGTCGTTAGCCAGGCGCGGACGGCTCTGGCGCTCGGCCTTGTACTGCATCGCCACCGCCGGTGCCGGCTTGGCGCTGCCGGTCTCCAGCCACTGGCGCATGCGACTGGCGTCGGCGAAGTGGGTGTACTTGCCGAAGGCATCCAGGATCACCATGGCCACTGGGCGATTGTCCATCTTGGTTAGCAGCACCAAGCAGTGGCCAGCCTCGTTGGTAAAGCCGGTCTTGGTCAGCTTGATGTCCCAGTTGCTCTTGTTCACCAAGTGGTCGGTGTTACGGAAGCCCAGGGTGTAGTTGGGCTTGCGGAACGCCACGGTCTTTTCGCGGGTGGTGGAAAGCTCGCTGAGCATCGGGTACTTGCGCGAGGCCATCAGCAGCTTGGCCAGGTCACGGGCCGTGGAAACGTTCTGGGTCGAAAGGCCGGTGGGCTCGACATAGCGCGTATGCGCCATGCCCAGGCTGCGCGCCTTGACATTCATTGCCTTGATGAACGCGCTGTAGCCACCCGGGTAGGCGTTGGCCAGGCTGTTGGCGGCGCGGTTCTCCGAAGACATCAGGGTGATCAGCAGGGTCTCGCGACGGTTGAGCTGGCTGCCGAGCCGCACACGGGAATAGACACCCTTCATTTCCGGGTTGTTGGCGATGGTCATGGTGAGCATCTCATCCATGGGCAGCTTGGCGTCCAGCACCACCATGGCGGTCATCAGCTTGGTGACCGAGGCGATGGGCACCACGCGGTCTGCATGGTTGGAATACAACTCCTGGTTGGTGTTCAGGTCGATCAGCAGGGCGCTGCCGGAGGCCAGGTGCAGCTTGGCGGGGTCGCGTTGTACCTGGGCCGGGGGTTGTGCAGCAGCGGTCGACGGAAGGGTCGCGGTTCCTGTGAGCAACAGCAGCAGGCTGAGGATGGACAGGGAAGTTTTCACGTTGAGGCTCACTAAAAGTTGGTATGTCGTTGGCTGTGCAAGGGTTTCCCCCAAAAAACCGATGCATTTTGGAGTATGGCCGAACGGCTGTCGAATGCCTTATACCTAAAGGGCGCAAGGTGAACGAAATTTAATCCTGTACCAATTCTGTACCAATTACATTCGTTTCAAGTTTCGCTAGCTCGGCCCAGTCGTTGGCCGAGTTCAGCCACTTGGCATAGGTGGAAAGCAGCACCTGCACGGAGTGGCCCAACTGCCCGGCGATGAAAGCCGGGTTCATCCCTGACATGAGGCACATCGTTGCATAAGTGTGCCGGCAGTTGTACTGGGAGCGGTGCCTGAGGCCCTTTGCCTCGACTGCCTTGTTGAAGTGTTTGCCCGCAGTTTCCGGCACGGTGATGTGAGGTGAAGGCCCCGACGGCTGGAAGATGAAAGGCGACTCAGTCGACACACGGCGTTTCTGTTTCGACCGGTAATCAGCGACTTCCCTGGCTTTGGCCAGCGCGCCAAGAGCCCGACTGTTCAGCATCACGGTGCGGGTGTATTTGGTCTTGGTCCGCTCGACCACCGTCTTTTCCACCACGATCCGGCAAACATGGGCTGTCTTCTTCTCGAAGTCGATCTCGTCCCAGCGCAGCGCCATGATCTCCCCTGTGCGCATGCCGGTGTAGAAGGCAAACTCATAGAACGCTGCGAACACTTGGTTGCAGCGGGAGAAGTTTGCATACATCCATGCGAGCAACCCTTCTGCCTCTTCAATCGTGAAGGGGTCAACCTGCTTTTTGGCTTTCTGCGGCAGCTGGATTGATGCCGCTGGGTTCCTGTCCACCACCTCGTCAAAAACCGCCGCGCGGAACATCGCTTTGACCCTGGCGATCGCGGCGCGCTTGACCGTCGAGCTTTTCCACTCGGTCTTCGCGACCACCTCTCTCAACACCATCGGAGTGACGGCCTTAATCGGCATCGTCGCCAAGTGGGGCATCCAGTAGTTGTTCATCAAACCTTTGTAGTTGACCCGAGTGTCGTGCACGACTTCCAGGCTGTTCAGCCAGCTCTGCGCGTACTCGCCAAACATCAGATCGTTGGCTGGCGCCGTGTAGCTGGAGGATGGGAACAGCTCGGCGTACCGTTTTTCGTCCAATACACCGTGCTTGGCCAGGCTGACTACTTGAGCGCGTAGATCGGCTGCCGCTTTGATCCCCTTGGCGGTTTGGGGATACGAGAGAGTTTCGGACCGACGCTCACCGTTCCAAGTAAAACGGATCCGGATTGATTTGCCGATGAATTCGACTCCAGTGGGTAGCCCCAGCTTCCTTCCAGCCACGCTTCGTATCTCCTGATGCTGTAAAAAATCCGGCCGTCGATCTTCTTCCAGACCCCCTCAGGGATCACGCCGCGGCTTCGCTTGCCTTCCAAGGCCCGCTTGGTCGTCCCAACCAGCTCGGCCATTTTCTCCTCCGGCACCTTGTCAGATACATAGGCCACCGGCTGGCGCTCTTCGTCTTGCATGATGGTCTCCACGCCGCCGGTGGCGGCAGAGGTGGGGATGGGTTACGACTTGAATTCAGCTGCAGGGCAAAGTGCCCGCGCATAATCGAGCAGGTTGGCGGACCACTCGCGACCGACACCATCGTCGAAGGCGAATAACATCCCTCCCAGTCCTTTGCGGAGCGACTCGTTCTCGGCCTGCAACTTGGCGGTGTAGTCGGCCAACTCCCGATGGTTGCTCTGCCACTCCTCCGCCATGATCTCGAAGTGCTCGTCAGGCTCCCATGGTGACGGAATCACGTTGGCCACCCATTCACCCCACGCTTCCACGCATTCGCCCTTGGCGATGCGGTCGGCTTTCAAGCGATGACCTGCGTCCCGAAGCTCCTGAGCCTGTCGCTCGGCGTCTTCCTTGTTTAAGCACGGGTATACCTCGCCAGGGCCGACCGAATGCATTGCCCACAGTTCGACCCTTGGCTCTGCCAGCTTGGTGCGCAGGACCGTGACCAGGGGGCGGATTGGGTTGGCCGCTTCTAGCTCAGCCAGGATGGTTTCCAGCGTGACTCGATCGAGCGTGACAACCTCGCCGGCTGGTGCTGGTGGAGCCGTCATGGCCTCAATAATCTGTTCTATTCCGGACATAGTTCATCCTCTCCCGCGCATTTCGGCGGACTTGAGTAGTTGGGGGATGGGTTAGGCGCCGCGACCGCGACGCACGTGCTCTTTCAAGGAGTCAGCACGGTTGACCTGGCGGAACTCCGTGCAGATCACCACGACGTCTGCGCCGTCACGGCGATGCACTGGCATGCTGGCGAAGTCGAGGTCGCTGCAATTGGCTGACACCTCTCGCAGCCGCGGCACCGGCCTGCCTTTGGGTAGTATTGGGTCATCGCGGAGCCCTCCTGATCAGGAGGGCCATGTACATCCGGGGTAGGATCATTGTTGGGCCTCCAGATCCGGCTCAGGCAGCGGCTGATACTCGATCACATCCCCGCCAAAATCCTTGCTGGTGAAATTGAACTGACCAAACGGCCATTGATAGGCGAAGGTGCCGGTGCGCACGCAGCCTGCCAGCACGCTGCCGCACGACAACCGGATGTCTATTCGCTCAGCTATAGGATCATCGTCTGGATCGGCGTCGAACCATTGTCCCTTCAGCTGCTCGACAGCCTCCACCACGTCCTGGATTTCAAATTCCCGGCCGCGCCGCCCAACGATGCTGTGGATCCGGTGGATGCCTTGCTCCCAGCGATCTTTGCGGACGATGGCGCCGTCCTCCCTGAACTCGTAGTCCTCGACCTTTGCGTCTCGAAATTCAGGTCGACGAAAGTCTTGCTCGGTGACTGGTCGACTCACAGCTGATACCTCTCATCAATCCAGCGCCCAGGCGCCATAGCGGGTGTAGGTTCGGGTTGTGTTTCGTGCGGGGAGAGCTGGCGCTGGTTGCCGGCGACTTGCGGCAGCCAGACCTTCACGCAGCTGATAGCGTTGTTCCCCAGCGAGTTCATGACGTAGCAGACGACGCCGCGGGGCTTGTCCTCGAAGGACCAGACGCCTGACGGCAGTTCGGTTGCGCTGGCGCCGGTGACCAGCAGCAGGAGGCAGAGGGCGAGTCGGGTCATAGTCAGCAGTCCCAGGTCAGTTCTTTGATGTAGTCGCCGCCCGAGCAAAGATGCTCGTCGTTGATAACGTCTACGCCCTTGAGATCTTCCAGAGCGGCTTTGGCGCGCTCGATCGCTAACTGGGCATGGCCCATCTGGCGGCGCTTGCGCACCTTGTAGCTGTGGAGCGCGTGAGATTTTTCAGGGTAAGCGAACCGGCGACCGGACACCTTCAGCACGCGCTTTGCATACTTCGGCATGGTTCCGCGCTTCAAGTGCTCTAGGGCTACATACTCATACGACGGCGGTACGATCCAGTAACAGTGCTCGCTCTCCCGGATCACGACGAAGCGTTTACAAACGATGGTCACCCCTTCGGGGCTTATCTCGTCGATGTATCGGAAGTGGTCCGGCCAAGCTGATTTGTTTTCTTCAGGCATGACTTCGTCCTTGGCCGCCATATCGCGGCAGTGAATAGAGGGGAGAGGGGTTAAAACTGGCAGGAGTACAGATGTACCCAATTGGCTTGGTATTCAGTATTCGCTATATTGCTCCACGATTATTAGCCATGGAGGCAGCAAATGCAGCTTCAGTCCAGAATTGTGTTCCTAGATACGAATGTTTACATCGGGAAAAACTACCAGTTTCTGACCCATAGCTTGGGGTCTATTAAAGAGCTGTGTGAAAAAGACGAGATACGTTTAATCGTCACCGATGTGACGAGTGAAGAAGTAAAGTCGCACATTCGGAGCGCCGCGATAGAAACGGCTGCCGTTATGAAGAAAGTAAAAAAGGAAGCGATGCTCCTTCGCAATCTTCCGGGTACTCCTGCGTTCGGGATATTCACTAATATAAGCTCAGAGGAGATTGAGAAAAAGATTTTGGCGGACTGGGAAGAGTTCATTTCTTCCCAAGGCGTTGAAATGCTTTCGGTGGACGGCGTCGTGCCTAGTAGAGTATTCGAAAAATACTTTTCCGTGTTAGCTCCATTTGCCCCTGGTGCTAAAGAAAAAGAGTTCGCTGATGCCTTTGTTCTTGAGAGGCTTAGCGATTTCTGCTTAGAAAGAACGCATCCAGTCCACGTGATCAGTAATGATAAGGATTTGGCAAAATACTGCGAAACTGACCCGCGTTTAATCTACAGTGAGTCGGTTGACGAATTCATCGGCGCCGTAAACCTTCGGGTTTCTGTTGAGCCAGCAGCATTCGCCGCCGAGGCACTGGCGTTGGTTCAAGAACGTATTCTTGGATTCATCAAGGATCGGGTCATGGAGATCGACTTTGAAGTGCGATCAGGTGATTGGGATGCTGAGCTGGAAGACGTTGATGTCACTCATCTCGAATTTGTAAAGGCGAACTTGGTTCGAGTGGATGATGAGCACTGCGTTTATGAAATGGAGTTCAGTTCGGTCATAGAGACCGTGGAGTCTATTAAGGACTATGATAGAAGTCCATTTGATCATGAGGATAATAGTTACCCATTTGTATTGGAAACCCAAGTGGAAAGGACTTTCGAAAAAACCATATCAGTGGAAGCTACCCTTTACTATCAGGATAAGTTGCTAAACACTGTAAATTTTGAGATCGACATGCCTTATGGGTTGACTCTTTCGAATCCTGTCGATGAACAGCGTAGAGAGCTGGATATCAACGGCGACTAGCTTTAGTTTAAGCGGCCAGTCGCTGGTACAACTCTATGAGTTCTGATGCATTGGCCGCCACTAACGCCCGGGCTTCGTCCTTGCAGACGCTGTTGCCCAGCAGCTTCACTTGGTCCGCACCGGAGATGCCCTTCCAGTACAGTTTGCCAGTTTCTTCATCGAGGAACAGGCCGCGGTCGATGATGTAGTCGGCGCGGAAGCCCTGGGCGCGCTTCAGTTCGTGCGGTTTGAGCATGCGCAGCGTGATGTCGACCATCACGTAGTCGCCTACCATCACAACGTCGGCATGCTCGGTGAAGTGCTGAGACAGGTAACTGCGCATGAAGGCAGCGCACTTGCGGGCGCCGGCCAGTTGCTCATCCGTCAATGTGTGGCTGTGCAACTGAACAACTTGCACGACGGCCATACGGTCTTTCGACGGGATGGTGTGCATCGGCTCTCGCATCGAGATGCCGTCCTTCTCCGCACCGTAGTACTTGACCATGTAGGCCGTCACCAGGCGCTGATTGGAGCCCTTGCCCAAGATCGTCGAGAACGGGTCGTCTGCGCTTCGGCCATCCCCCTTGTAAAACCCTCCGTTCGCCTGCTCCAGGTGCGCGGAGGCAATCGCGTGGTGCCCGCCGCTGCGAGTGATGCAGCCGACAGGGCCGGTTGCAGGTGATCCGACGCACCCGTTGCGCAACGTGACCAGGTTGGCAGTGATCAGCGCGAAGTGACCACCCTTAACCTGGGCAACCTGCGTACGCAGAGGCTCCTCGGAGTCGAAGGTGCGTTGGTTTGAGCCGTTGGCGTGCTCGGTAAGGCAGCCTGCTACAGCCAGCGTCGGCTGAACCAGGGCATGGTGAGTGCCTCCGCCACTGATGGTCGACGCGGGGTCGTCGATGCTATGCGTGCTGGTGTGCGATTTCGAGGTGCCGCGCAGCGGGACAATGAACGGATCTTTGCAGGCCAGGGTGTGCCGCCACAGGCCCTTGGCGATGCGGTTCATGGTGTTCTCCACTAGGGCGTCATCGCGGAAGATTGTGCGGCCCTGCAGCTCCCAGTCGATGCACTCGGCTGCGGACCGCCAGGCCTTCTGACCCTTGCCGGGATTCTTGTGATGTGTCGGCGCGGGCCAGACGATTGGCTTGCCGTCACGCCGAGCGATGCCGTACAGGCGCTTGCGGATGGTGGGGGCGCCTTGATCTGCAGCAACGCGCACCTGGTGCTCGAAGTTGTAACGCAGGCCGCGCACCAGCGCCTCCTTGGGCACGTGGTCGCCGATCTCGGCCATGATTTCCGGCAGGTCCGGGTGGTCCTCCGAAATGCCGTTGCCCAGTACGTTCACGAAGGCCTGGAACGTCCGGCCTTTCTCAGCCTTGATCGGGCGCCCCTCATCGTCCAGCGGCCCCCAGTCGGCGAACTCCTCCACGTTCTCAAGGAAGATCAGGCGCGGGCTGGTCTGGTAGGCCCAGCGGATGATCACCCAGGCCAGGCCCCGGATCTTGCGGTTGCGCGGCTTCCCGCCCTTGGCCTTGCTGTGATGTCTGCAGTCGGGGGATGCCCAAAGGATCCCGACAGGCTGCCCCTTCGTGGCCAGAATCGGGTCCACCTCGAACACGTCCGCCACATAGTGTTCGGTCTTCGGGTGGTTGGCGCGGTGCACGGCCAGGGCGATTGGGTTGTGGTTCACCGCCACATCCGGTTCGCGGTACGCCTCGGCTATGCCGCTGCTGGCACCGCCGCCACCGGCGAAGAGATCGACAACCAACTCCTTTTCGAAGGGCAGGGCGAGGGAGGTCATACAGGTCATGTTGTGGTCCTTGCGTGCAGGCGCCGCCCTCGCCGGGGTGGCGTTATCGTTGAATAGGGGAAGGCGCCGTAGTTGGCGCGCGTTGTTCCGGTGAGCTATCAATCCATGGTTGACTCGACCTGGTGGAGGTCGCCATGACACTGAAAAGCGATACCGAGGCCCTTGCCTCAATCGAGGAAGAAGCCCAGGCAATGCTGAAAAAAATCGGTCTGCCGGATGACCATCTGAAGAAGGAAATGGCCATCTGCCTGCGCCAGATCATCGCGATTGCCCGCTACCGAAAAGGCCTTGGCGCCGACCCTGTCGTTGAATAGGGGAAGGCGCTGGCGGGCAGCGCCGTGGTGGCGTGATTCGTTGAAGTGGGTGACAGGCGGCCGGTTGCGGCCGGCCTGGTGACCTACGCTTTATGGGCTCAACCCATTACCGAGGAGGTCAACATGTCCAAAGGCGGCGGTGGTAAAATCTCAGGCGGTACCAGCGGGGGCAGCAAGGGCTCAAGCCCAGGCAGCTCGCGCGGCTCTTCCAGTCATCCAGGGCCAGGCGGAAACTGGCCGAGCACGACCGGTAACGTTTCCGGCGGCGGCCGAGGCAATGCCGCGCCGGGCGGCAAGAAGGGTTAGCTGATCCGCTGCCCGTCGACTGATGCGCTGGCGGGCAGCGTCGGAGGGTCAGGCGGCGGCGTCTTCAGCCACAGGCTTTGGCTGGTAGACCAGCGTGCCGTCGAGGATGGCGGCCTTGATCGCTTCGAACTCCCAAGCGTAGTACTGCGACTCGACGTAAACCCGTAGCTCGGGGTAGTCGTGCTGCTTGCGGCGAATGAAGGCCTCGGCCGCTTCCTTGGTGAAGTGACTATTCACGATTTCCCAGCGCTTGTTCCAGCCAGTGACTGTGTGGTCGTCAAGTTCGCCCAGGAACTCCCACTGGTCGTCAGTATCCAGCTCGAGGAAATTGCACTCGTATCGATCGTGCACAGCTAGGTCGATTTCGTGCTGCTCTTCCTCGTCGAGATCTGCCCAGTATTCCTCAGGGCTGAACCAGGTATTGCCATCCAGGCAGACCGCTGTCCCCTCGGCGTACTCGGGGTCGAACCCATAGTCGATCCGCTTCTGCTGCACAGTGAACAGGGCGCATGCCGTGTGGTGCCACTTCACGCCCTGGCCGTTGCAGTGATGGCGAAGGCGGGCAACGAAGTCCTGCCAGGTGTCGGCGTCCATCGGGTGGCCGGTTGCCAGGCTCGGGCTGGCTTCGGTATCGCTCATGGCTTTCTCCATGCATGGCGCCGCCCTCCGTGGCCGGATGCGGCATGGTGGCAATTTGGTTTGAGATAGGGTGTGATAACGGCTTGATCTGTGGATGGGGGAAGGCCAATGGAAGTGAAAGACATAATGACGCTGGGGCTTTCCGGTGGGGCTTTGCTTGTTTCTTTAGCAGCGCTATATTTTTCTCAGCTCCATAAACCATCCAGTGCAATGTTAATTCTTCTTGAAAGAACATATAGCCCGGAGGTCGTAGCGTTAAAGTTTGGAGATGACATTTTCAGTGTGCCGAAGGAAAGGCTAGTCAGCCCGGCAATGCGGCACCTCAGGTATACGCTAAGCAATACTGGGAAGCAGGCTTTATACATAAAGTCTGTCGAAATCCTTAAAGGACCTGACAAGCGCGGGAATTTGCGTTCATGTCATTCATTCACGATTGCATATGAATCCGACATGGAGTCTTGCTTGCTAGACCCTGGGCAAATACTTCCTATTCATATAAACCATCCGATAGATTTCAATCTTCCAAATGATTTTGACTATGAATTCAATGCATTCGAACTCGTTAGCATCGAGCTGATATCGGCTGACGGTTCGCGCTATCAGATTTGTCACGACATATCGGAGTTGGGGACAAGCGGCCCAGAATTTCATCATCCCTTATGGGATGGAGTTGCCCTTGGCGCTCCTGTAAGAGGCTCCGATTTTATATAAGCAGGAGCCAAGCCGCTGGGCGGCAGATTGATGTGTTGCTGGCGCCGGCCGTGCCGGACGCGGGCGGTGATGCGTTTCATGCTGCTTTCTGCTGATTCCAGGCGCCGACGGCGGCAAAGATCTTGGCAGCCTCTGCTTCGTCGACCGTTGTGTCGGTAGGGATGGCGATCCAGCCGGAAGCCACCAGGTGAGTGGGATTGGCCGTGGCCCGCAGGTCGGTGTAGGTCGTCTCGATCACGTCGGTCAGGTGCTCGGCCAGGTAGTTGCCTTGCGGCGCGACTTCGATCGACTTGTGATACCGCTGGCCAAAGTGGTCCCGGCACAGGACGCTGAGGTAGATGGTCCAGCGATGCGGGATGTCGCAGACTGCGTCCACGACTTGGCGCACGCGTATCTGCTTGAGGTTCTTCCAGTTGATCAGAACCTGCTGGCCGCTGGGGTCGATGTTCACCACTGCGGCGTGGTTGGCCGAGACCAGCGCCCGGCAGGTCCGCTCCAGGCGAGCGCGCATGTTGTGTGGCTTGCGCTTGCTCATTGCAGGCCGCCTTGCTTGCTCGCCGCACCTGCTTCCATCGCATCCACAAAGCGCATCGCGGTCCGGTAGCTGAAGGCGAAGCCCTGGACGGCGCCGGTGGCGATCTCCACCACATCCCAATTGCCGCCCGTGTTGGACGCCTGGAAGCGCGGTGCCGGCTGATCGACCTTGGCCTGGGCCTCGGTCCTGGCTGACTTGCTACGCTCGAGCAGGGCTGCGAGCACGGCAAGCTTCTGCTGGAAAGCAGGATGCATTGCTGTCTGCATGGGATGGTCCTCGATGGGATCAGGCGTGGAGCTCGAAGGCCTCGGCCTTGCGAACGATTCGAACTTGGGCGGTACGCCGCTCGGGTGCCCGGCGATCACGTCGCATCGGGTCAGCGTCGTCGATGACCGCATGCATGGCGATTAGGCCGGCGAGGGCGATGCACAGGGGGCTGATGATCTGGCGGCGCATGGCTTCTGCGACCATGGCGGCACGCCTGGAAACCTTGAGCTTCAGCATTGCGTCACCGATGCGTTTCTCGACTCCGCTTTCGCTGATGCCGAAGTGCTTGGCGATCTCTTTGGTGGTGAAGCCCTGGGCAACGTCCAGCAGGCACTGCAATTCGCGAGGCGCCAGGCCTCGGCCAAGGTGGCCTATCCATGCGCCGATGGTGATCGTGTCCATGATGTGTTCTCGGGATGGGGCTGCATTGGTGGCCACTCTCCGGGGCAAACCGGGTGTCGGGACGTCTCACCAGATGGGCGAGACGCTACCCACGCTCACAATTCGCGGCGATCAACTCGCGTTCAGAGTGGCCACCGATGCAGCCTGGGATGGGGAACAGGTGATCGGGCAGTTAACGTCAGGCTGACGTGGCGCTGGTTGTCACTGCTGGGTGCGCAGCTCGGCGCGAGGAACCCAGCCGTTATGCGTCTTGACCATGCAGCCAACAAAGGCTGCATAGCGTGTGTCGCGCTCCGTTTGGTGGCCGTACCAGGCGCAGCCGCCCCAGTCGATCAAGCGAAAAGTCAGCCACGTTGCGCCGATCAAGAGCAGCGACACGGCAATGACTCGCTTCACAAGTAGTCCTTGAGGCTCAGGCCCATCAACTTCGCCGACTTCTCAAGGACGGCCATTTCCTTGTCGTCGATGTCGCCCGAGGCCTCGGCGATGGTCAGCATGACGTTGATGACGATGGCCGCTTCTTCGGGCGAATGGGCCAGGTCTTTCAGCTCCTTCTCGGCGTTCATGCGCAGGATGCGATGGCCGCCGTCATGGAAATCCTTCTCCGCGCGGTCCATGGTGTTGGACAGCTCCGGCCCGAAGCCTTTGAGCTGAGGCGTGTTGGCGATCAGCTTCTCGGTTTTCTTGAGCTCGTCTTCGCCGATGTCGCCGTCGGCAGCCGCGACGTAGAAGGCGCCGTAGACGATTGCCTGCATCAGGTCTCGGTTCTGGACTACCTGCATTGCAGCGCGGGCTTCACGACCTTTCTTGCCGAACAGTTTTCCAAGCATGGGGATTACTCCGTGGGGTTGATTTCCCGTCTGGCCCTCGCTGGAAGGCCAGCCAGTGAAATCTGCCGCGACCCGCTTCTGGCGTCAGTTGCGCGGCAATCTTCTGGTTGTTCTTCCAGCCGCGGCACTCACCCGCTGGATAACTGCATTGGCGCTTTACGCTGCACGCCCGGGTCAGTTGCCAACCCTCTGGACCGTTGAGGCCTGTCCATCGCTGCCTTGCTGCTGGCCGGTGTCGATCCGGCGTTGAGCAAAATATAAGTACGCTTATCTTGAGTGTCAATAAGCCTGCTTATAAATTTTCTGATAGGCATGAAAAAGCCCGCTCGAGGCGGGCTATGGGGAGGTGGCTAGACTTACTTTAGCCGCGGTGATCGACGCACGGTTGACCACCAGAAGACACGGCCAAGCATATGGACCTCTTCTTGCCACTGCTCTGCAGTCATTACTTCGTCCGGATACTCGTCGTCGTTCTCGCTGCTGATGCGTACAGCCCCTTGCGGCAGGCGGTACAAGTACTTAGTGCGGAGCATGCCACCGTGATTGAAGGCATAGATCTCACCGTCGATGATCGACGTGTCGCTCATGTCAAAGCCAATAGCGGCGCCATCCAGGATCAAGCGCTCCATGCTCCTGCCCTTTACTCTGGCTACTGCAGCGCACTTCTTGTCTACGCCAGCCGCACGAAGGGTGGCGCAGCTGAACCGTAGCTTGCGTCCAGCAATCTCGACTACTTCCGTCATTCCGTTGCCACCTGCGAACTCTACTTCGGCGAAGTAGGGCACTTCACAATCGTCGTCATCAAGCGGATCGCCATCGTCCCAGGCAGATAGCTCGCCAAGTAGTTCGAGCTCATGAGCGATTGCTTGGTTCGCTGGCTGCGCCTGGTCCTGGACCATTGCTCCAATGCCCTCGGACAGCCACAGAGGGCTCACCCGGCATACCTGGGCAATCTTGGTCAAATGGACGCTTCTGAGGTTCTTCCCCGTCTCCAGTTGAGAGATGACGGGCTGCTCAACACCGACCTTTTCGGCAAGTGAGCGTTGTGTCAGCTGCGCGTGCTTGCGAGCTGCCTTGATTCGGTCTGCGAGGGTATCCATTCCCGGGAATCTATAAGGCAACTTATAGGCTTGCAAATAAGGCTCCTTATTCTTAGAGTATAAGCACGCTTATCAGGAGTTAAATCCATGACCCCCATCGAAAAGCTCGTCGATTTCTTTGGCGGGCAAGCGAAGACAGCTGCGGCTCTCGGCGTGAGCCAGGCCGCCGTCTCGTACTGGTCCACCGGCGCTCACACCATGAGTGCAAAGCGGGCGTTCCTTGCCGAGGAGCTGACATCAGGTGCGGTTACGGCGAAGGAGCTTTGCCAGCCGGTGAAGAGTGAGTCGGCTGCATGACGAGATGAATTATGCGTGACCTGGCCTTGCGCCAGTAGTGAGACCGTCCTGCTGTTCATCCGTCCAGTACCTGAATCGCAGGCATAAAAAAACCGGGTGGCAGCCCGGCTTCTTCAACAGCTTCAAAACGAGGTCGATTATGCACTCTGCAATGGATGCAAGCAACACCGCACCCTTGGCCGTTTCGCACCAGAAAGCCTACCACCAGTCCGCCGCACTCCATGCCGCGCGAATGATTCGCTTCCAGTACGCAGCCACCTCGAAAGCCGCGCTCCGTCGTGAGTGCGTCGAGCATCTGCGGGCATCGCTGTGCGGGGGTGGGGCATGAGCATCGTCACCCCAATCCAATCGAAAAGCGGATTCACCCGAATGGACAACGACCTGTACGAGGCCCTGATCGGGGCTGAGCTGTCAGGCCGCGAGCTTCGTGTCGCCCTGGCAATCCATCGCCAAACCGCTGGTTACAACCTTGAGAGCGCCTGCATTGCGGCGTCGTACATCGCTGAGATGTCCGGCATTCGTCGCGAGGACGTGTCCCGTGCGATCTGCGAGCTGATCCGCCAAGGCGTGATTTACCGGGACGGCGGTAGCCGTAGCCCAATCGGTTTTGCCCCAGTCGGCGAGTGGAAGATCGACAAGAAAAACACCCATCCGAACAAGCCAAAAGAAGTGCCACAGTGTGGCGTTTCCAACACGTCCAATGTGGCGTTTCTACCACACAATAAAGAAAGAAATACAAATACTACTCCTGACGGAGTAGTCGTCGACGCCGAGCGTCAACCAGCCCAAGCGAAACCGGCTCGGCAAAAGCCAGCGATGGAAGCCTGTCCGTATCAGGACATTGTCGACCTGTATCACAAGGCACTGCCTGAACTCCCAGCCGTTGCCATCCTGAACGACGGCCGCAAGCGTGCCCTGCAGGCGCGTTGGCGTGAGAGCGAGGTCCACCGTGACCTGAGCTTCTGGGCTGACTACTTCTGCCAGGTCAAGGCCTCCCAGTTCCTGATGGGGCAGGTTCCTGGCCGCAACGGCTCCAAGCCTTTCCGCGCAACCTTCGACTGGCTGATCGCCCCGTCCAACTTCGTCAAGGTGGTGGAGGGCAATTACCATGCGTGAGCCCTACAACGCCGAAGCCGAGCATGGCCTGCTGGGTGCCATGCTCCAGCGCCCGGAGCTGATCGACACCCTGTCCGACGACTTGTCGCCTGAGTCGTTCTACTTCGCCGAGAACGCTGAGGTGTTTCGCGGAATCATGGCACTGCGCGCTGCTGGCAAGGCCGTTGACCTGCTGACCGTCGCGGATCACATCGGCATGCTCGACAACGGCGACAAGGCCTTGGGCCACTGCGCCGCCCTGGTCGCCAATACCCCCAGCGTGGCCAACGCCGGCACCTATGCGGGCATCGTTCGTGAGCGTGCCATCGAGCGCGCCCTGTACGACCTGAGCGACAAGACCCTGGAGATCGTCCAGAGCGGCGGGAACATCCAGGACAAGATCGCAGCGGTACAGGCCGCCGCCATGGCTATCGACTCGGGCTGCGATGGTGAGGAGGTCGTGAAGGCCGCTGACCTGATGGCTGATCAGCTTGAGGTTTGGCAAGAGCGTCACGACCGGCTGTCACGCGGCGAAACGCTGATCGGACTATCCACCGGCCTGGCCGACCTCGACGAGAAGCTGGGTGGCCTGCAGCCGGAGCAATTGATCATCGTGGCTGGCCGCCCGGCCATGGGCAAGACAACCCTGGCCATGGGCTTTGTGCTGGACGCCGTGGTACGGCAGAAGAAGTCCGGCCTGGTGGTTAGCCTGGAGATGAGCAAGGGGCAGTTGCTGGACCGGGCCGTGGCTGCTGAGGGCAAAGTCCCGCTCAGCCTGATCAAGAACGGTTCGGCCTGCGAGTCGCACGGCGCCGAACTCTGCGCAGCAGCGGCCAAGTTGAAGCATGCCAATCTGTTCATCGCCGACCGAGCCGGCGCCACCGTTGGGCGAATCCGCTCACTCGCTCGTCGTCACAAGATGCGCTATGGCCTCGACATCCTGATGATCGATTACCTGCAGCTGATGGACGGCGATGGCGGCAACCGCACCGAGGAAATCAGCGGCATCAGCCGCGGTTGCAAGCTGCTGGCCCGTGAGCTTGGTATTCCGGTCGTGCTTCTGAGCCAGCTGTCGCGCAAGTGCGAGGAGCGCCCGAACAAGCGCCCAGTGCAGTCCGACCTGCGCGAGTCAGGGGCCATCGAGCAGGACGCCGACGTGATCCTGTTCGTATACCGCGACGAGGTCTACCACGAAAACAGCGAATACAAGGGCGTGGCCGAGATCATCATCGGCAAGGGCCGCGACATCGAGACCGGCACCGTCCGCGCAGCCTTCCTGGGCCAGTACAACCGCTTCGAGAACCTGTCCCCCAGCTGGCAGCCGCCTGTGAAGGCGCAGCCGGCCAGCGACCGCCCGCTGTCGGACCGCTATCGCCGCAAGGAGGTCGCTGCATGAGCACGCTGCTCACCCCTAACCCCGCCGAGTACCGCTACGCGCTCTACTGCCGTAGCGACCAGCTCGACATTTCCTATGGTGCCCGGCAGCCCGTGGCGCTGTACCGCGAAGAGGCGTTGGCCCAGGCGCACGGCGCCCGGATGTGGCCCGGCGCCTTCACCGTCATCGACCTGCAAGGAGGCGATCCATGCGCCAATCCAAACTGACCAAGGCCGCCCGTGGCCGCGACTGCCAGGTGCGCATTCCAGGCGTGTGCAACGGCAATCCCGAAACCACCGTCCTGGCCCACTACCGCATGGCCGGGACCTGTGGCGTGGGCATCAAGCCGCACGACATGCAAGGCGCCTGGGCCTGCAGCGCTTGCCATGACGCGTGCGACGGTCGCAGAGGTATTGTGGACCGCGAAACCGCCCGGCAGTACCACGCCGAGGGCGTGATGCGCACCCAGGCCATCCTGATCGGCGAGGGGGTATTGGTCGCATGAGTGCCACAGCCTTTCGACCTTTCAAGGTCAAGGCCGCCCGCGCCAAGCCCGTCGACCGCGAGGGTCAGGAGCAAGCGGCGCTGATGCAGGAGCTGCAGCTGCGCTACCCGAAGGCCTACGCGCTGATCTATCACGTCCCGAACGGCGGGCACCGGGTCAAGGCCGTGGCCGCAAAGTTGAAGGGGCAGGGCGTCAAGGCCGGCGTGCCTGACCTGGTTCTGCCGATGGCGCGCGGCGGTTGGTTCGGCCTGTACATCGAGTTCAAGGCCCAGCCCCCGTTCGACGCACCGGTCTCGCCAAGCCAGGATGCCTACTTGCAGGCCCTGCACCGCCAGGGCTACCTGGCCATTGTGTGCCGGGGCAGCATTGACGCGGTGGAGGCCATTCGCGCCTACCTGCTGCAGCCCGCCACGGTGGCCGCATGAGCGCGACCCGGGAAGTGAAGTTCAGCGAGGCCGAGGTCCGCCGGCAGGCTGCCGACAAGTCGGTGCGTGACTTGCGCGACCCGCGTCACCCCGGCCTGTACCTGCGCTTCTGGAGCACTCGCGACCGTGGCACCTGGCACCTGGTGCGCGGCAAGCGCTGGGTGCCGATCGCCCGTTGGCCCGACCTGAGCGCGTCGGCGGTGATCGCTGAGCTGCCCGTGCTGCGGCAACGCCTGCTGCGCGATCCCGGCAAGGCGCCGGTGGCCTCGGGCATGCTCAGCGCCGGCCAGTTGCTGGACTGGTACGGTGACCGCCTGACCCGTGATCGCTCGCTGTCGATGAAACGCAAAGCCGGTGCGCGCTCCGCCATTGCCCAGCACCTGAAGCCGCGCCTGGGCAGCCTGGCCCTTGCCGACGTGAATGCCGAATCGTTGGACAAGCACTTGATGTGGCCCTGCCAGGCTGAGGTGTCGCTGTCCTACCTACGGCAGATGTTCACGCTGCTGCTGACCGCGTTCCGCCAGGCCCTGAAGCTGGGCCTGATCGACCGCAACCCCATGGCGGGGATGCGCTTCAGCGACTTCACTAGGGCCAAGATCGTGCCCAAGGCCGCCCGTCTGCGCGACGTGCAATTGCCCGCGCTGATGCAGCAGCTGACCCAGGCCTTCGACTCCGCCCCGAATGACGCCATGCTGGCCCTGATGATGCTGGCTCACGGCACCCGGATCGGCGAAACCCGCATGGCCCGCTGGAGTGACATCAGCCTGGCCGCTGCCGAATGGTTCATTCCAGCCGCTCACACCAAGACCCGCACCGAGCACCGCCTGCCACTGACCGCTCAGCTCAAGGCGCTGCTGACTCGGTACCGGGCGATCCAGCAGGCGCAGGGGTACAAGGGCGTTTACCTGTTCCCGAACCGCCGTGGCCACTGCCTGAGCGAGGCCCAGGCCAGTCAGGTGTTCACGCGCCTGGGGCAGGGCGAGTGGACCAGCCACGACCTGCGCAAGGTCTCCCGCACCACCTGGACCGACCTCGGGATCGACGGCCATATCGGCGAGATGCTGCTGAATCACACGCTGGGCAAGATCGCCAGCACCTACATCCACACGCAGGCCATGGAGCAGCGCAAGTTGGCACTGGAGAAGTGGCATGCGTGGCTTGATCGGATCGGTTTCACAGCCATCCACGGCCTTAAAGAGGCCTTATTTGAAATCCCGCAGAAATCGCCACAAGCCAATGGCGGCGAGGCCTCGGGCGACCTTAACGAATTAGTAATAGGCGAGGATTCAAAACGATGAGGAAGAGCCACGGCCCCGCCTTCAAGAAGGCTGTGATCGAGTTGGCTCAGTGCCCTTTGTGCCGTGGGAGAGCGGTCACCAAGGGTGTGTTTCACGAACTGCCATGCGACCACTGCAACGCCTCGGGCTGGGTGGTGGCTGCAACTGGCGAGGCCCTGGCCCTGGATGAACTGGTGACCCAGCTCAGCATGAGGCTCCAGGCCGCGACACGGCAGATTGAGCAATTGAAGAAGCCACGGGCGACTGGCCCGGAGGCGCTGTATCAGGAAGGCAACCGGCTGGGCGCCGGCGGCAGCAACTACACGGGCGATTGAGGGGGAAGGACATGATCTACAACAGCGTATCGGGTGCAGTGGTGGCCGCTCTGGCGGCTGGGGAGAAGGGCGCCGCCAAAGGGCAGGCCTGGCAGAAACTTTACAAGGCAGCAGAGGAGGAGGGTGGTTGCCTGGCTTCGCTCGGTGGGCAGTCGGGTGGTTTTGATCGGGCCCAGGTGGACTATTGGCTATCCGCTCGGCTGCATCATTTGTTGATCCCCCGGCACTGGCAGGCGTTGAATGCGAAGTACGCCACCAGCAAGGGTAAGAAGCTGCAGGGCATCTCAGCCATTGCGCCACTGATCGCCAGCCCAGCGCCGCAGCTGTTCATCTACAAGGCGGTCACCGCCTGGGCTGTGCCGAAGTTGAGAGGAGCTCGTCGGAAAGGGCCGCGCTCCGTGTCGGTGGACATTCCGCTGGACGCACCGGAGTGGCGTCGTAACAACCTGGTTGATGCTGCACTGGCGGCTGGTCAGGCTGAGCGGAAGAAGGCCGAGGCGCTTGCCGAAGACCTGATCGTCCTGCCCGACAGCTTCTACGACATGAACACCTGGGATCTGGACGGCACGCCGGAGCCAACCCGCTATCGGTGGCGGTCCGGGATCAAGGAGAAACTGGACGGGATGGTTGATGACGCGCTGATCGAAGTGCGGGCGATTCTGGAGGCCGAGGGATTGCTCATGAAAGAAGCAGCGTAATTGCCTGTTGACATCGGTGAGAGAGTGAGAGAAATTATCGCCATCCTGTCATTCCTGCGCGTGTTGAGGACTGACCAGCAAAAGCCCGGCCTCTGAGTCGGGCTTTGTCGTTCTAGGAGCTTGCGAATCTGTAAATCCTGATAGCATTCTGGAGTCACTTAAACACCAGAGAGCAAAAGGAATGTTTGCGCGAACTGCTGCTATTGGCCTGTTGATGTTTCCGCTTCTGGCGGTTGCCGCCCAGAAAACCGAGTACCTGATCCCTGAAGACTGGGAGTCGAACAAGAAGGCTGCTCCAGAAGAGACATACTTGGAGCTGACGCCGAAATCGTTCCAGGCTGGCATGGGTAAATACGTCAAAGAGATCCCCCAATGCGCTTCAGCCAAGCTGAGCAAAGGCGAGGTCATCAAGGACGGAAAGTACGTCTACCAGACGCTCAAGTTGAGCGGGGCCTCGGTCGACATCCTTCTGGATGTGAACGCAAAAGGCAAAATCGCTAAAGCTAAGTTCACTGGGCCAGAAGGTGCGAAGAACGACGCCCAGCTGCAGGCCATGATGTGTTCGACATATGCGGTAATGCGTACCCTGCAGCCTGAATACGAAAAGTCCAGTCAGGCGCAGAAAAACATGACCCATCTTTGGAAGTCGGCTGCTGAGAAGCCTTTCACCAAGGCGTTCTACTTCAACAGCATCAAGGCCCAGTACGTTCCATTCGAGATGAACGTTTACTGACCTGCATAATCATTACAACCCCGCTTCGGCGGGGTTTTTTATTTCCACTCCCCGAAACGGGAGGAATCGAGATGCCAAACATGCCCGAGAAGGATCCTGGCCTGTGGGCCGCTGTGCTCGCCTGGGTGCTGGCTCATCAGCCTCAGCTGTACACCGGCGGCATCGCTGCTGCAGTTGCTATGTGTCGCGTTATCTATGGTGGTGGTCGAGGGCGCAAGGTTGTCCTTGAGGGCACCATTTGCAGTCTGATCGCCGTCAGCCTGTTGCCGGTTCTGGAGTACTTCGCGCTTCCTCCCAACCTTTCTGTCTTCGCGGGTTGCCTGGTTGGATTTATTGGCGTGGAGAAGCTGCGCGAATACTCCGACCGGTTCATGAGCAAGAAGGTAGAAGGCTGATGGCCAGACTTCCGAACATCAGGCCGCGAGTAAGTCCCGTGCAGGCTCGCAAGATGAGCAGCCTCAGTACGACCGAGCGTCGAATGACTGGCAGTGGTTTGCAGGCCAGGCGGTTCAGGCTTTGGAAGGCATCGCCTGTGTGCGCCATGTGTGGGCGTGTAGTGGCCTATCCGCATGGCTTCGAGCTGGATCACCGGACCCCTCTGCATCAGGGTGGAGCCGACACCGATGACAACTGCCAGCTTCTCTGCTGCGGCCCTGACGGATGCCATCTAAAGAAGACGGCGGCGGACGCCTCGGCCTGGTCCGGGGCGGGGGAGGGGTAAAACTTCGGAGCTCTTCACCCCTGGAAACCACTCGCCCTCCCATTCGCAGATTTTTTCCCCTCTCACGGAAAAGTTAACCATGGCTTTAACCGACAAGAAGCGACGGTTTGCTGACGCTTTGCTGTCGGGTGCGTCAAACCGAGACGCGGCCATCGTCGCCGGATACTCGGAGAAAACCGCGTCGCAAGCGGGCTCCAAGCTCGCAAGGGACCCAGATGTCATCGCCGCAATCGGCCGCCATCTGCGTGACCGGCAGGCGGAGGCCGCCGAAGTTAAGCCAGGTCGAAAAGTTAAAGGTCCTTCACCCGAGGACGCCACCGTTGGCGAGCTAGACCTGGGCGACTTCGACGACCCGATGGACTTCCTGAAGGCTGTCATGAACGAACAGACCGCCGAGCCCAAGTTGCGCGTCGATGCCGCCAAGGCCCTGCTGCCCTACAAGCACGGAAAGGTCGCCGACCAGGGCAAAAAAGAGCAGAAGGCAGCCGCGGCCGACCAAGCCAGCAAGGGGCGTTTCGGCGCCCGTCCTCCACCGAAGCTGGTGGTCAACAACAAGGGGTGATGCATGGAGTGGACGACCGCCTGCCCGGATTGGGAGGCCCGGATCGTCGCCGGCCAATCGCTGATACCCTTCAAGCCGCTGTTTCCTGATGAGGCCGAGGCCGCGCTTGAGGTGTTCAAGGCACTCAAGGTCGTCGACCTGCCAGGTCAACCGACATTCGGTGAGTGCTGCGATGAATGGGTGTTCGATTACGTTGCCGCCATCTTCGGCGCCTACGATGCTGACAGCGGCAAGCAACTAATCCGGGAATTCTTCCTGCTGATCAGCAAGAAGAACACGAAATCGACGATCGCCGCCGGCATCATGCTGACGGCGTTGATCTTGAACTGGCGGCACGACGAAGAGCTGCTGATCATCGCGCCGACGATTGAGGTTGCAGCGAACAGCTACAAGCCGGCTGCCGGCATGGTGCGTGCTGATCCAGAACTCAGCGAGTTGCTGCATGTGCAAGACCACATCCGCACCATCACTCACCGGGTGAACAATGCGGCGCTGAAGGTGGTGGCAGCCGATACCGACACGGTATCAGGCAAGAAGTCCGGCAAGATCCTGATCGACGAGCTGTGGGTGTTCGGCAAGCGGGCGAACGCTGACGCCATGCTTATGGAGGCCACTGGCGGGCAGATCTCCAGGGACGAAGGGTTTGTGATTCTGCTGTCGACGCAGAGCGACGAGCCGCCTGCCGGCGTCTTCGAGGAGAAACTGAGCTACTACCGCGATGTGCGCGACGGCGTGGTCAACGACCGTAAGTCGCTGGGCGTTCTGTACGAGTTCCCCGAGTCCATGGTTAAGAGCAAGGCCTACTTGCAGCCGGACAACTTCTACGTCACCAACCCCAACATGGGGCGGTCGGTGAGCAGGGAGTGGCTGGAAGACGAGCTGGCGAAGAATCTGCGCAAGGACGAGGGGAGTCAGCGGAAGTTCCTGGCCAAGCACCTGAACATACAGATCGGCATGAACCTGCGGGCGAACCGCTGGGCCGGCGCCGATCACTGGGAAGGGCGGGGCGACAAGCTCCTCACCCTCGACGAGCTGCTGCGCAGAAGTGAAGTAGTGGTGGCCGGGATCGACGGCGGGGGGCTGGACGACCTGTTGGGCCTGAGCTTGATCGGGCGAGAGCGCGGTAGCCGGAAGTGGCTGCATTGGGCCCATGCCTGGGCGCACAAGATCGTGCTGGAGCGCCGGAAGGACATCGTCAGTGTGCTGAACGACTTTTCGTCGGATGGAGACCTGACCATTGTTCAACTGCCAGGGGAGGATGTTCGGGGTGTCGCTGACATCATCTGCCGGGTGCGCGACGCCGGCCTTCTACCAGAGACGCAGGCGATCGGGGTGGACGCCGCAGGAATTGGCGACATCATCGATGAGCTCACCACCGAAGAGCGCGGCATCGCCATGGAGCGGATCGCCTCTGTATCACAAGGGTGGCGCCTGAACGGTGCGATCAAGACCACTGAGCGTAAGGTTGCTGGTGGGGAGTTCATTCACGGCGCCTCCCGGCTGATGGCCTGGTGCGTGGGAAACGCCAAGACCGTTCAGGTCGGCAATGCGATTGCCATCAACAAGCAGATTAGCGGCACCGCCAAGATTGACCCGCTGATGGCGACCTTCGATGCAGCAACGCTGATGGCACTGAATCCTGCGGCTTCGGCCGCGGGCGACTTTCTCGACTTCTTGTCACAACCATTGAGCATGTAATGGCCGATACCGACTACAGCATTGACTTGCGAACCCGGAGCCCATTCTGGGCGCGCCTGGCCAGCTTCTTCGTTGGCGGCCGGCTCGCAACGCCGGATAAGGGTTCTCAGGGCGGCCCCGTCTCTGCCGCCGGCACGGTGGGAGACTCGGTCATCACCGACGAACGAACGCTGCAGATCTCAACTGTATTTGCTTGCGTTCGGCTGATCTCGGCTGTCACCGCAACCCTTCCGCTTGACGTGTTCGAAACCAAGGACGGAAACCGTCAGAAGGTCGACCTCGATAACCCGCTGGCTCGGCTGCTGCGTTACAGCCCCAACCGGTTTATGACCGCGGTCGAGTTCCGCACCGCGATGACCATGCAACTTTGCTTCTACGGCAACGCCTATGCCTTGATTGAGCGCAACGGTGCCGGCGATGTGGTCAGCCTGATTCCGCTGATGTCCGTCAATATGGATCCCCGTCTAGAGGGGGGGAGGATCGTTTACCGATATCGCCGCGACACCGAGTACGCCAACTTCAAGCAGAGTGAAATTTTTCACCTGAAGGGATTCGGTTTCAACGGCCTGGTCGGGCTTTCGCCGATCGCCTTCGCGGCCAAGACTGCCGGGGTGGCCGTGGCGATGGAAGATCAGCAGCGCGATTTCTACGGTAACGGCGCCAAGTCACCGCAGATTCTCATGACTGGCGACAAGGTGCTCAGTAAGGAGCAACGCGGGCAGTTGGAAGAAAACTTCAAGGAAATTGCCGGCGGCCCGGTCCGCAAGCGCTTGTGGATCCTCGAGGCAGGTTTCACAACTCAATCCATCGGCGTCAGCCCCCAGGACGCAGAGACAATGGCATCGCGCAAGTTCCAGGTGAGCGAACTGGCCCGCTTCTTTGGCGTGCCTCCGCACCTTGTGGGGGACGTTGAGAAAAGCACAAGTTGGGGCTCTGGCATCGAGCAGCAGAACTTGGGATTCCTTCAGTACACCCTCGCGCCGTACCTAAGCTGGTGGGAACAGGCCATACACCGATGGCTGGTTAAGTCTGCAGATGCTGGGCGTTTTCATGCCGAGCACAACCTCGACGGCCTGCTCAGGGGCGATTCAGCAGCACGGGCAGCATTCATGGGGGCAATGGTTGACAAGGGCCTGCGTACCCGGAATGAGCTGCGCCGCCTAGACAACGAGCCGCCGCTGCCCGGTGGCGACGTGGCTACGTGCCAGTCGCAGAACATCCCGATCACCGAACTCGGCAAGCCAAGCCCCGCACCTAGCGGGGCTTGATCATTCTGGAGGCAGCAAATGCCAAGCATCAGAAAGACCTTGGCCTTCGACCAGGCCGAGATCAAGTTCGCTAGTTCCGGCGCCCAGGGCGTTTTCGAGGGCTACGCAAGCGTGTTCAGCGTCGTCGATGGCGACGGCGACATCATCTTGCCTGGGGCTTTCAAGTCGGCCCTGCAGACGCAGAGCCGTCAGGTGGGAATGTTCTTCAACCACCGCACCTGGGAGATCCCGGTGGGCAAGTGGTTGGAGATCGCCGAGGACAGTAAGGGCCTGCACGTTCGCGGCGAACTTACCAAGGGTCATTCCGGTGCCGTTGATCTGCGAGCCGCGATGGAGCACCAGACCGTGCGTGGCATGTCGGTCAACTTTTCAGCCCGAAAGGACGACTTCGACCTAATCGCCACCGGCCGCGCGTTCAAGAACATGGCCAGCCTCAACGAAATCAGCATCTGCACCCAGCCGGCCAACGAACTGGCCACAGTCGAGTCGCTGAAAAGCCTGGAGGCAATCACCAGCATCCGCGACGCGGAGCACTGGCTGCGGGACGTAGCCGGGGTTTCCAAGTCCGAAGCGCAGGCGTTCATCGCCCGCATCAAGTCCGCAGTTCGGAGCGAGTCCGAAGGCGGCGACGACATCGCCGCGCTCATCGAGCGCATCAACACCTTCCCAAAACTCTGAACCGAGGATCTACCCATGTCCGAGCTGGCCCAAGTCCAGAAGGCGATCGAAACCGCGCAGACTCGCATGACCGAGCTGTTCGACGCCCAAAAGAAAGAAATCGAAGCGACCGGCGCTGTCAGCAAGCAGCTGCAGACCGATCTGACCACTGTGCAGGAAGAGCTCAAGACCGCAGGCACCCGGCTGTTCGACCTCGAGTCGAAGCTCGCAGGCGGCAACCTCGACAACCCTGAGAACAAGAAATCGTTCGCAGCTCAGGCCGCCGAGGACCTGAAAAAGGGCTGGAACGGATCGAGCACTGGCCAGGTCGATGTGAAGAGTTTCAGCAAGGCGCTGGGCTCTGGCTCTGCCTCGGCCGGTGCATTGGTACAGCCGCAGCAACTCCCTGGCATTCTGATGCCTGGCCTGCGCCGTCTTACCATCCGCGACCTGCTCGCCCAGGGTCGCACCTCTTCGAATGCGATCGATTACGTTCGCGAGAACGTCTTCACCAACAGCGCCGCGCCAGTGGCCGAAGGCGCTTTGAAGCCTGAGTCGCAGCTCACTTTCACCAAGGAAACCGCGAACGTGAAAACCATCGCCCACTGGATCCAGGCGTCTCGCCAGATCATGGACGATGCGCCGATGCTCGAGTCTTATGTGAACGGTCGACTGCTGTTCGGGCTGGATCTGGTGGAAGAGGGCCAGCTGCTCAATGGTGATGGCACTGGTGACAACCTGATCGGCCTGAACAAGGTGGCCACGGCTTACGACACCGGCCTGGACGCCGCTGGTGACACCAAGGCTGATCGAATCGCCCACGCGATCTTCCAGGTCACCGAATCGGAGTTCGAGGCGTCGGGCATCATCCTGAACCCGCGTGACTGGCACGCTATCTCCCTGCTGAAGGATGAGCAGGGCCGCTACATCTTCGGCGGTCCCGCCGCCTTCGCCGCGCGCGTCATGTGGGGGCTCCCGGTGGTCGCGACCAAGGCACAGGCGCAAGGCACATTCACCGTAGGGGGCTTCGACTTGGCGTCCCAGGTTTGGGACCGCATGGACGCCACCATCGAGGTCAGCAACCAGGATCGCGACAACTTCGTGAAGAACATGCTGACCATCCTGTGCGAAGAGCGCCTGGCTGTGACGCACTACCGTCCGTCCGCCATCATCAAGGGCGCCTTTGCGGCCCCAGCCCCGTAATCACTGGAGGCGGAGCGGGCAACCGCTCCGGTTGGATCGATGATCAAAATTCGCGCACTCCGTCAGTTTTCCCACTACCACGCCGGAACCTTTGACCAGAACGAGGAACGTCGCGTAGATCTGGCGATTGCTGAGGCCCTGGTAGGCATGCAGCTTGCTGTCTATGTCGATGCCCCACAAGCTGCTGACCAGCAGGACCAGCAGGACCAGCAGGACCAGCAGGACCAGCAGGACCAGCAGG